>CALEAR010000059.1 GCA_937943665.1 uncultured Alcanivoracaceae bacterium | reverse complement strand
TCAGACAAGAACCCGCAGGCGTTGTGGCTTTAATTACGCCATGGAATTGGCCCATGAACCAAGCGCTATGCAAAATTGCACCCGCCCTATTAGCCGGCTGCACCATGGTATTTAAACCCAGTGAGCTCGCTCCCCTTTCTGCGCAATTACTCGCTGAAATCATCCATGAAGTGGGCTTGCCTAAGGGTGTTTTTAATATGGTGTTTGGTGAAGGTGAAGTGGTGGGTCCACAGCTCTCTTCCCATGAATTGGTGGACATGGTTTCCCTCACCGGCTCACACCGTGCAGGCGTTTCTGTATTATCCGAGGCAGCGCCCACCATCAAACGCGTTACCTTAGAGTTAGGCGGTAAATCCCCCAATCTCATCTTGCCTGGCGCCGATTTATCCCAAGCCATTCCAGCGGCGGTGCGTTCAGTTATGCAAAATAGCGGCCAAAGTTGTAATGCCCCCACTCGGTTATTAGTGCCTAAAGACACCTTGCAGGAAGTGGAGCGCCTAGCAGTGCAGGCCTGCGATGCACTGGTTGTGGGGGATCCTAAAGATCCCAACACCCGCCTTGGCCCCATTGCCAACCAGCGCCAATACGAAAGGGTGAAGTACTACATTACTGTGGGGCAAGAAGAAGGTGCTAAACTCCTCACAGGAGGTACGGAAAGGCCTGCCCACCTCCAAAAAGGCTTTTATATTTCCCCCACACTCTTTTCGGAAGTAACACCGAGCATGCGCATTGCCCAAGAAGAGATTTTTGGTCCCGTATTATGCATTCTTCCCTATGATTCCGTGGATGAGGCCATTAATGTGGCAAACCAAACACCTTACGGATTATCAGCCCATGTGTTTGGGCCAACAAAGGAAGAAGCACGCCAAGTGGCCCACAAAATACGCGCCGGCCATGTGCATATTAACCAGGCACGTATTCAGCTAGCAGCCCCTTTTGGAGGCGTAAAACAATCAGGTATTGGAAGAGAATGGGGGTTATATGGGCTCAAGGAATTTCTTGAACCCAAGGCTATTTTCATGAGCTAACCCATAGGGCGCTTGAACGCCCTTAAGGTGCCTATTTCCCCTTATACACAGGCTTGCGCTTTTCTAAAAACGCAGCCACTCCCTCTTGGCCATCTTCGCTGCGCACGCAATAGTTTTGTAGCCCTGCTTCCAGTGAAATGGCACCATCTAGCGCTAAGGTGCCCACTTTATAGAGGGCTTCTTTCGCATAACGCAGCGCTAAGGGCGCCTGCTCCGCTAGCTGTTCCCCTAGGGCTTGCGCTGTTTCTGCAAGTGCTGCAGCAGGCACCACACGGTTAGCCAGCCCGTACTCTAGACACTGCTCGGCAGTGAGTTTGCCTCCAAAAGCAATAAGTTCAAAGGCACGACGGCGCCCCATGCTTTGTAATAATTGTAAGGTGGCTCCCCCATCAGGAATAAAACCAATATGGGCAAAAGCCATATAAATACTCGCTTCTTCCGCCATAATGCATAAATCACAAGCAAGTGCATAAGCAGCGCCAATGCCGGCAGCCGGCCCATTCACTGCAGCAATCACAGGCTTGCTACCGGTGGCAATGCGCATTAATGAGGGCTTGAACTCTTGTTCTAACTCCTCCTGGGGAAAAAAATCAGGGCCCATGTCATCTTTTAAATCTGCGCCGGCACTGTACACAGGATCCGTGGCAGCCAATACAATGGCACGCACCTGCTCATCCGCCATGGCCTTATCTAAGGCCTTGATGAGTTCCATGCGCACCTGATGGTTCATGGCGTTACGCGCTTGTGGGCGATTAAAGGTGATGGTAGCCACACGGTTTTTAATTTCATATAACAGCGTTTCAAACATGATATTCTCGCTAGGCTGAGCTTGGTTGTGGAGATGTTTTATCCCGGTACAAACAACAGCTTAACCGCCATGGTAAAACCATGGCGGTTAAGCTGAAGGGCACAGTTTAGCGAGGCTGCATACGAATGCCACCATCCACGCGAATGGTTTCTCCGTTTACATAAGCATTCTCCACAATAAATTGTGCCGTGTGGGCAATTTCATCCGGCTCACCTAAGCGTTGCGGGTTAAGCACTGATGCGGATAAGGATTGAATCACCTTCTCCCCTAAACTATCGAATAAAGGGGTGTGAATAAGGCCCGGTGCTATGGTATTCACACGAATTCCATATTCTGCTAAATCCCGAGCGATGGGCAAGGTCATGCCCACTATACCCCCCTTTGAAGCACTATAAGCGGCTTGCCCTATTTGCCCCTCATAGGCGGCCACCGAAGCGGTATTAATAATCACGCCTCGTTCACCATCCACAAGCTCATTTTTAGCCATTTCTTGGGCGGCAAGGCGTAACACATTGAAGGAGCCCACCAGATTCACCTGTATCACTCGATTAAATTCATCCAGAGGGAAGGGCCCCTTCCTACCTAAGGTCTTAGCTGCACTACCAATACCGGCAAAGTTCATACAAATATGAATGGCGCCAAAAGCCTCCATGGTTTTGCCAATGGCATTGGCCACCGAGGCTTCATCGGCCACATCGGTTTGCACAAAACTTGCTCGCTCTCCTAGCTCTTGAGCAACAGCTTCACCGGCCTCTTGATTAAAATCTAAAATAGCCACACGGGCACCCGCGGCCGCAAAACGCTTCACCGTGGCCAAGCCAATACCCGATGCACCACCGGTGATCACTGCCACAGATTGATCTAACTTCATTCTTGTACTCCTTTGTTATCGTCATGGGCTAAAAACTCACATCATAACACTGCGAAAGCAAGGCCACCATCACCACTACGCCCACACCACTGGCTGTTTTTGTGCAAGCCACTGTTGCACATTGCCTAAATAAGCCTCTTCAATGATATTTCTTCGAATTTTAAGGGTGGGAGTTAAGTATTCATTTTCCACGGTCCAAGCTTCTGGCACCAAGATCAAACAATCTATACGTTCCTCCGCAGATAATTGTTGATTCACCTCGTATAAGAAGGCAGCTAACTCCTCTGTAAGCCGTTGCTTAGCAGCGGTTTCCTGTAGATACTGCGCATATTCCGGTGCCAAGGTGGCCAAGGCAATGGGCTGAGCCAAACCATTACCGGCAACACAAATGGCATCTAGGGCCACATGTTGGCTAAGGGTATTTTCAATGGGTGCAGGAGCCACATACTTGCCTTTGGCCGTTTTAAACAACTCCTTCACCCGACCAGTGAGCTTTAAACGGCCTAGTTCATCTATTTCTCCTCTGTCTCCAGTTTTCATAAACCCATCGGCGGTAACCTCTTCAGCGGTTTGCTCAGGCATTTTGTAGTAGCCCATCATTTGAGCAGGGCTCTTCACTTCTAACTCTTGTGTGTGTGGGTTAATGCGCGCCTTCACCCCTTTCACCGGACTGCCTACATAACCAAGGCGCACTTGCCCCACACGGCTAAAATGTGAAGCCGCAAAGTTTTCTGTCATGCCGTAGCCATCGAGCATTTCCAACCCCAAACGGCGGTACCAAGCCATTAAATAAGGCGATAAAGGAGCAGAGCCTGTTACAGCAATGCGGCAATAATCTAAGCCCAGTTCTGTGAGAATTTTTTTACGCAAATAGGTATTAAGAAAAGGAATCTTCAGGAGTTTATTTAACCTGTCATCGGGGATTTTAGCCGCCACCCCTTGATGAAACTTAGTCCACAAACGGGGTACGGAGAAAAAAAAGGTGGGTCTAGCACGGCGCAAATCCTGAGCAAAGGTATCCAAAGAATGGCTAAAATACACACGAAACCCATTATGCATGGAGTGCAGCTGCACTGCTGCCCTTTCTGCCGCATGGGATAGTGGCAA
>CALEAR010000058.1 GCA_937943665.1 uncultured Alcanivoracaceae bacterium | reverse complement strand
ATACGAGATCAGATCTGGTGACTGGAGTTCAGACGTGTGCTCTTCCGATCTTCCTTTTTGTGGCGGCTCCAAATCATGAGCCACATCTGCTTCGCCTTGTTGTTGTTTTTTGGCCGCGCGGGCAAGGCGTTCCTGTTGAATTTTTTCAATGCGCCAACGTTGGCGGCGATTGAGGTGACGTTTGCTCATTAACTGTGAGATTCCTTTATAGGTGTTACAAGGGTTCCCATCATACCATGAGATTTAGGCTCCACGCGTGGTTTTGCTGATTGGTCAGTATGTAAGAAAGAATGGCACAATAGCGCTCGTGCATTATGTTCACGGGTAATCAGTATAAGGATGCTATTTTGAATAAAGCAGAAAATTTAATTTGGATTGATTTGGAAATGACGGGGCTAAACCCAGATACAGATCGCATCATTGAAATTGCCACCATAGTCACTGATAAGGATCTAAACGAATTAGCTCAAGGGCCGGTGTTGGCCGTACATCAAAGTGATGAGGTGTTAGCCGGCATGGACGAGTGGAATACACGCACCCATGGCGAATCAGGGTTGGTGGAGCGCGTTAAGCAAAGTACTTTGAATGAAGCCCAAGCAGAGGCACAAACCCTTGAGTTTTTAGCTCAGTGGGTGGAGCCCGGCGCATCCCCTATCTGTGGCAATAGTATTTGCCAAGACCGCCGTTTTTTATGGCGTTATATGCCAAAGTTAGAGGCGTATTTTCACTATCGTAACTTGGATGTGTCCACGCTCAAGGAGTTAGCGCGTCGTTGGGCGCCCGAGGTGCTAGATGGCGTTAAAAAAAGCAGTAGCCATAAGGCGTTGGAAGATATTCAAGATTCCATCGAGGAATTACGCCACTATCGCAAGCATTTTATTGCGTTGTCTTAATCCTCATCCGCCGCCATGGCCTGCGTGCCGCGAATGATCATGCGCACCATGGTGGCGAGCTCATCAATAATACGATGATGCTCCTCCACTGGCATATCCATGGCGGAACCTCCCACGGCAAACACCAATCGTGTAATTGAACGAGCTACTAAATCGGGGCGGTGAATGCCGGTGCCTTTTTGTTCGGCTAAGCGAATAAGATCCGTGCACAGCTCTTCTTCAAAAAAACGAAGTTGCTTTTCCACTGCTTGCTTGAAGGCATCCGAGCCCACGGTGCCCTCCCTCAGCAATAAATGCAGGTGGTTGTTATCGGTTTGTAGTTGCTGAATAAACACTTCCACAGAACTGCGTACCACGCTGCGCTCTTGCACGGCCCTTAAGCGTGCTTCTCGAATAATCCCACGCAGCGCGGTACCGGCTTTTTCAATAAGGGCCACAGCCAGTTCATCCACATCGCGAAAGTGGCGATAAAAACTGTTGGGCGCGATGCCTGCCTCTCGCGCCACTTCTCGCAAACTTAAAGTGGACACACTGCGATGCGGCCCCACCAGCTTAAGTGCTGCGGTGAGTAAATCTTCGGCATTGATGGAAGCGCGCCTGCCTTGTTGGGGGCGTTGGTTGGCTGTATTGGGCTTTGGCATAAAACAACTCAATGGAAAAGATGAGTTAGATCATACCCTATCTTGATTTGATTTGTATGGTAGACACTTGTCTATACAAGTGTATAATGCGCGGAAATATCAAGTTGGGAAGTAAAATGTCGCTAGTTCAATATATACCAGGTGATAGTTTT
>CALEAR010000057.1 GCA_937943665.1 uncultured Alcanivoracaceae bacterium | reverse complement strand
GAGGCTGCAGAGGATGATGGCTACATCACGCCTGAAGAAGTAGAAGCCCTACAGGTTGCTTATGAAGCTGCCAAGGCTGCCAAGGAAGCGGCACAAGAAGCAGTAGACAAGGTGCCTGCTGGTTCTGCTAAAGATGACTTCCAGGAGCGTTTGGATCAGCTTAAGAACATCGAAGTGCCAGAGGCTACCGATGCCGAGGGCCACGAGGAGCTGGTAACTGCTGCTGAAGAGGCCGTTGCCAAGGCAGAAGCGGCAGACCAAGCGGCACAAGATGCGTTGGCTGCTGCTAACGAAGATGGCTACATCACGCCTGAAGAAGTAGAAGCCCTACAGGATGCTTATGAAGCTGCTAAGGCTGCCAAAGAAGCGGCTCAGGAAGCAGTAGACAAGGTGCCTGCGGGTTCTGATAAAGATGGCTTCCAGGAGCGTTTGGATCAGCTCAAGAACATCGAAGTGCCAGAGGCCACCGATGCCGAGGGCTACGAGGAGCTGGTAGCTGATGCCGAGGCAGCCGTTGCTGAAGCAGAAGCGGCAGACCAAGCGGCACAAGATGCGCTAGAGGCTGCAGAGGATGATGGCTACATCACGCCTGAAGAAGTAGAAGCCCTACAGGATGCTTATGAAGCTGCTAAGGCTGCCAAAGAAGCGGCTCAGGAAGCAGTAGACAAGGTGCCTGCGGGTTCTGATAAAGATGGCTTCCAGGAGCGTTTAGATCAGCTCAACAATATCGAAGTGCCAGAGGCCACAGAAACGGAACTCACCATCGAGGTGGATTCTGATGATGGCACCGTGATGGAAGGTGAGGACATTACTTTAGTGGCTAAAGTGAATCATCCTGCTACTTCAGATATCACGATTACGTTGGAAAATGGCGAGCAAATCACCATTGCCAAAGGGGAAACAAAAGGCACTGTAACCTTTGAAAACCCCGTAGAGGATGATGTGTATGCCAATGAAACCACCTTAGAGTATAAGGTGGAAGTTACTGGCGATATGGAAATCACCCAAACACCAGAAAGCATCACCATCCCTGTTAAAGATAGCATTGATATAACGGATGTTTACCTCACTGCCACCACGAAAACAGACGTGAATGTGAATGTGAACGATATCACCAAGCCATTACCTGGCATGACAGTGCGTGCCGAAGACCATAAAGGTAACTCTGCCGAGGTGGTGAAACTAGATTCAAGCAACAACAATGCTGGTATTGAAGGCTTTGGTGTTGATGGTGGTTCAGGATACTCTGGTGATCGTAAGGAAATAGGGGCGAGAGATACAGGCACATTCCTAAATCCGCAGTGGGAAAGCGAAAAGCTCATCATGGAGTTTGAGAAAGGCTTAACTTCAATAGAAGTGAGTTGGGGGTGGTTGCAACCTGGTGCCACGGCTCAAATCGAATTTTTCGATGAAGAAGGCAACTCCCTAGGATACCAACGTTTTAGTGAGGGAACAGACGGTATCGATGGGCCTTATACCTATGCGCCCTTTGGTGGCCAATCGTTCCATAGCGCGGAATTTACCGCTGTGGGTAAGTCTGATTTCGTAGTCCATTCAGTGAAATTTAATACCGAAGTGGATTACGTATTAGAAGGCGAACCCACCGAGATCCACTTTGAGGTGAGTACCTCCAATGCGCCGGACCCAAGCCAGGACACCCCAATCGCCTTAGTGCAGGTGTATGAAGATGGTAAGCCTGTGGGTGAGCCGCAAGAAGT
>CALEAR010000056.1 GCA_937943665.1 uncultured Alcanivoracaceae bacterium | reverse complement strand
TGGCCTGCTCTTGGCGCATTGCTGCCACCAGCTCTCACACGGTACTCGGTTTGCCCGAGGTAATGCTCGGCCTCTTACCCGCTGGCGGCGGCACCCAACGCTTGCCACGCACAGTGGGTATTGCCAACGCCTTAGACCTTATGCTTACAGGCCGCCAACTGCGCCCAAAACGCGCATTGGATATGGGGTTAGTGGATGAAATTTGCGAGCCAGTGGCACTTTATGATCGTGCTGTGGCAAGGGCGCTCGCTTTGGTGGAAGAAAAAGAAGCCGCGAGCGTAAACCTCACTGCCTACATGAACAAAGAAACCCTCACCAAGGTGGCATTGGAACAAAACCCCGTGGGCCGCAAGGTGGTGTTTGATCAAGCTCGCAAGCAGGCGTTACGAAAAAGCCAAGGCTTATACCCTGCCATTCCCGCCATTATTGATGCCGTACAAACTGGGTATGAAAAGGGACTTGATGCGGGTTACGCCTTAGAGGCCAAGCGCTTTGGTGAACTCGCTATGACGCCGGTTTCCCAACAATTGCGCAATATATTCCATGGCACCAATGTTCTAAAAAAAGAAACCTTTGTGGCAGAGGATGTGGAACCTCGTACCATTAAACGCATTGGTGTTCTTGGTGCGGGCTTAATGGGCGCTGGCATTGCGCTCACCACGGCTAACAAAGCTAAACTCCCTGTACGCTTGAAAGATCGCGATGACAAAGGGTTATCCCACGGGGTAAAATACCTGAATAAATTTTATGAGCGTCGCGTGCAACGTGGCGCTCTCTCACGTGCCGAGGCCGATGCTGAGCGGAATGCGGTTTCGTTCACCACAGATTACAGTGGCTTTAAACACTTGGATCTGGTGGTGGAGGCCGTGTTCGAAAATCTCGAGCTTAAACATCAAATGCTTAAGGACGTGGAAGCACACGGTAATGAAAACACCATCTTTGCTTCCAACACCTCTTCCATCCCCATTTCAGACATTGCCAAAGCCGCCAAACGTCCCGAAAACGTAATTGGCCTGCATTATTTCTCTCCGGTGGAAAAAATGCCTCTGTTAGAGATCATCACCACGGAGAAAACCGCACCCGAGGTTACCGCCGCCTGCGTGGAGTTTGGTAAAGCGCAAGGTAAAACCGTGATTGTGGTGAAGGATGGCCCTGGCTTTTACACCACACGTATTTTGGCCCCTTACCTCAATGAGGCCACCCGCTTACTCACAGAAGGTGTAGCCATTGACGTGGTGGACAAAGCGTTGGAAAAGTTTGGTTATCCTGTGGGCCCCATTACCTTATTAGATGAAGTGGGAGTGGATGTGGGCACCAACGTGGGCCCTGTGCTTGAGGCTGCCTTCGGTGAGCGTATGAGTTCACCAGATGCGGCAGATATTATGATTAGCAATAACTTCTTAGGTCGTAAAACAGGCCGCGGTTTCTATGTGTATGAAGGCACTAAAAAAGGAGAGAAGCCGGTTAATAACTTACTGTATGGTCTTATGAACATCAAAGAACAGAAGCACCTCTCCGATGAAGAAATCGTTCGTCGGTGCCTGTGGATGATGGTGAATGAAGCCGTATACTGTTTACAAGAGGGCATCATTAGCGAGCCCCTGCATGGGGATATTGGTGCCATTTTTGGTCTTGGGTTCCCGCCCTTCCGAGGTGGTCCTTTCCGTTATCTAGATAGCATAGGCCTAGAGAAAGCGGTGCAAACCTTAGAACAATTGGCTCAAGCCCATGGGCCGCGCTTTGCCCCTGCGCCACTGCTCGTGGACATGGCGAAAACCAAAAAAACCTTTTATGCATAAATGTAACCCGCTGGTCTTTGTTGGCCAGCATCTAACTAACCATAGGAAACATCATGTTCAATAAACTGATGCAGTGGATGCAGGAAAATAAAATCCTGCCCCAAATCTCAGACACAGAAAGACAAGCCCTTCAAGCGGGCGATGTATGGATTGAGGGCCAATTTTTTGGCGGTAAAGTGGATTTCGAAGCCATCCTTAAGGAAAACTACAATAAGCTATCCCCAGAGGAACAAGCCTTTTTAGATGGCCCCGTGGAAGAGCTACTCGTCATGTGCGATAGCTATGAACTCTCACGTACTCGCAAGCTTCCCGATGAAGTGTTCCAATTCATGGCTGATAATGGCTTTTTTGCCATGCAAATTGCTGAAGAATACGGCGGACGCCCCATGTCCACCCTAGCCAAATCATGCATTATGGCGAAAATCAGTTCCTATTCAGGCCTGCTCAGTGCCCTTGTGGTCATTCCCAACTCCTTAGGGGCCGCTGAGCTATTAGGCCATTACGGCACTGAGGAACAAAAGCAATATTATCTTCCCAAGCTAGCCAACGGTGAGTTTATCCCCTGCTTTGGCTTAACCGAGCCCACCGCTGGTTCCGATGCTGCCTCCCTTAAGGCCGAGGCTGTGGTATTTAAGGATGATGATGGCGAACTGAAGTTCCGTATGAACTTCCGTAAGCGCTACATTACCCTTGCGCCCATTGCTAACTTAATTTCCCTTGCTGTACGCGTACAGGATCCAGATAACCTACTGGGCAAAGGTGAAAACCCTGGCATTACCGTGGTGCTCATTGAAAAGGGTGTAGAAGGCTTACACATTGGTGATCATCACCAACCCATTGGTGAGCACTTCCCCAACGGACCCATTGTGGGGCGTAATGTGGTGATCCCCGTTAAAGATATTCTTGGTGGCCCAGAGCACTTGGGGAACGGCTGGAAAATGCTCATGGAAGCCTTAGCCGGCGGACGTATGGTGTCCTTACCTGCCACAGGTGTGTGTGGGGTTCACCATGGTGCTATGCACGCAGGTGCTTACTCCATGGTGCGCCGCCAATTCGGCATTCCCGTGGGCCGTATGGAAGGTGTGGAACACAAGGTGGGTAAGGCGGCGGCCATGAGTTATGCCTTTGATGCAGCACGAATCTTTGGCTGCTCTGCGGTGGATAACAATATACAGCCTCCTGTTACCTCTGCCATTATGAAGGCTTACTCCACGGAAATGGGCCGCGATGTGGGCACCGATGCCATGGATGTGTGTGCCGGTTACGGCGTAATGCAAGGCCCCAACAACAGCATGGGTCGCCTGTATAACTCCGCCCCTGTGAGTGTGACCGTGGAAGGCGCCAATATCATGACTCGCACCCTAATGATCTTCGGGCAAGGCGCCACCCGCTGCCATCCCTATGCTTACAATGTGGTGGAAGCGGTGGAAAACGATGATGTGGAAAGCTTCCGCAAAAATCTCACCGGTTGGATGCTACAGTTTCTATTAGGCCTTGTGATGACACTAGTGCGGGGTATCACTCGCGGCTTTTTCACTGTGAAAGTACCCAAAACCGTGGCACCTAAAACCAAGAACATTTATCGCCGTTTAGGCTGGGCTGCCACCCGCTTTGGCCTACTAACCAACTTGGCCATGTTCTTAGTGGGCGGCAAGCTTAAAGCGCGCGGTAATCTCACCGGCCGTTATGCAGATGTGGCCGCTTGGTTATATATCACCACCGCTGCCCTACGCCGCTACGAAGCTGAAGGCCAGCAAGAAGAAGATTTACCTTTGGTGCAATACACAGGCGAATATGGCCTAACGCAAATCCAGCGTGCCTTTGAGGGTATTTATGAAAACTTTGATGGCCCCGTGGGCTACTTCCTCAAAACCATTGGCCGCATTTGGCTAGGACTAAACCCCTTGGCCAAGCTACCAAACGATACCCTTTCCCATAAAGCAGCGCTCACCATTCAACGCTATAACGATCAGTTTAAGCGCATTGTGGGCAGCACCAACTATATGCCTAAGGATAAAGATAAAGGCCTTGGCCGCTTGCTACACGCCTTTGAGCTCACCACTAAGGCAGAACCTGTGCGTGCCACCATTAAGGCGGCACAAAAGGTCCGCAAGCTGCGCCGTGGCAACCCTGATGAGTTAGCGGCGGAAGCCTATGAGCTAGGTGTAATCAATCAATCTGAATATGAGCTACTAAAAGAAGCCAATGAAGCTTGCTTAGCAGCCATTGAAGTGGATGTGTTTACCCCCGAGGAATACTATGGCAATGGTGGCCTACAAGGACTCACCGCCACAGGAGATGGTGGTTTCATAAACCCTCCCGTTATGGGCGGTGCCAAAAAAGCCAGCTAAACTACCCCTGATGAGTGCGCCACAAGTGGGCGCACTCCTCTTCATTCAAATGCACCCCAAAGTGCTGTGCCAACACAGGACCTAAGGCCTCTCTGCCAATACGAAACCGTTCTTCCTTTTGTCCACTGCGTAACAAACGCAGCGACAACCCATTTACCGTAACACGACCATCATTAGGCAATGCCAAGGCCATACTTAATCGCTGAGTAAAGTGTGAATCAGGGTGCGTGCTAGTATACCAATTGGCCATGCGTTGATCTGCCAAATACATGGGCTTATTCATAAACTCATAAATGTCTTGCCACTGCCCATGCTTCCAGCTTTGGTGAAACCAGCGCTTTCCTTCACGCACCAAACGCCTTGGCTCGCGAAACTGGTGCTGTGGCACTCCCGCTTCCCATAAAAGTGGTGCTGTTAGCGATAAAGCACCAAAGCCCACATCCACAATCCACCAACGCCCCTCCACCTTAACACTGCTCAATAAATGGGTGCGCGCTGGGAAATGAGCTCTATCGGGTTGGCTCAAGCGCACTCTCGCTCCTAGGGGGTGCACCTCATAACCTATACGGCGTAATACCTGTTGAAACAAACCATTTTGTTCAAAACAGTAACCGCCACGGTGCTGCAGCACCAATTTACGAAAAATAGCCTCTGGGGCTAATTGAATGGGCCGCTTTAACAGCACATCAATATTTTCAAAGGGAATGCGTTGGGTATGAAGGCGTATGAGCTGACGCAATACCGCTAACGTGGGTGTTACCTCACCTTCATAGCCAATGCGCTCAAAATATGCCTCAAGTGAAAATACCATGGTGTTCACGCTTTCCTTAGTGATTCCTCAGCATGGAAACACAGTTACAAAGAGGCCGCAAACTGTAGGCAAAAAAAATCCTTCAACAGGGGGTGTTGAAGGATAAAAGAGTGCCATTCAT
>CALEAR010000055.1 GCA_937943665.1 uncultured Alcanivoracaceae bacterium | reverse complement strand
AAGCCAGTATGCCTCCTTATGACGCTTCACCACCCACGCTTAGTGCATCCCCGCGCAAACCCGGCTGCCCCACACCCACGGGTACGGATTGACCTTCTTTACCGCATACCCCCACGCCAGAATCCAGAGCAAGATCATTTCCCACCATACTAATACCACGCATCACCTCGGCACCACTGCCTATGAGGGTGGCACCTTTTACCGGGTACTGAATTTTACCGTTTTCCACCCAGTAAGCTTCATTGGTGGAGAAAACAAAACGCCCAGAGGTAATATCCACTTGGCCGCCACCAAAGTTCACCGCGTAAAGGCCCCTATCTAAGGAAGCCAAAATCTCTTCTGGCGTGGATTCCCCTGGCAGCATATAGGTGTTCGTCATACGTGGCATGGGCAAGTGAGCATAGGATTCACGCCGCCCGTTCCCGGTGGGAGCAAACCCCGCTAAGCGAGCATTGTGTTTATCTTGCATGTATTTTACCAAACGCCCATTTTCAATCAGGGTATTGGTTTGTGTGGGGGTGCCTTCATCATCAATGGTGAGTGAACCACGACGGTTTGCCAGGGTACCATCATCCACCACAGTACATAGGGAAGAGGCCACCATTTCGCCCATTTGTTTTGCGTACACAGAAGTGCCCTTTCGGTTAAAATCTCCTTCTAAGCCATGCCCAACTGCCTCATGCAAAAGCACACCTGGCCAACCCGGCCCTAGCACCACAGGAAACACTCCAGCGGGCGCTTCTTCTGCTTCTAAATTTAGCAAAGCAATGCGTACGGCTTCACGGGCCCACTCCTCAACTCGAGAATCTTCTAATAGCCAATCGTAAGTCACACGGCCGCCACCGCCGGCACTTCCACGCTCGCGACGACCATTGCGCTCCACAATCACAGAAATATTAAACCGCACCAAAGGGCGCACATCGGTACCAAAGGTACCATCTGTGGCAGCCACTAAAATATTATCGTGGGCAGCATGTAAAGATGCCGACACTTCGCACACCGCGGGATCCAACGCCCGTGTGAAGGCATCCATGCGTTGTAACAGTGCTACTTTTTGTTCCGACGTCCAACTTAAAATAGGGTTTTCTGGCGTATACAAAGGGGCCGAGGGTTGGTGACGCAATCCATTGATCTTGCCGGACTCCCCCACACGCACAATGCTTGAGGCCGCCTTGGCCACCTGAGTTAAAGCCGCTAAGGATAAATCATCCGTATAGGCAAAACCGGTGAGCTCATCACTTATTACGCGCAAGCCGGCACCGTGTTCTAAGCTAAAATGGGCATCGCGCACTACACCATTTTCAAGCACCCAACCTTCACTATGGCTGTGCTGCATATAAATATCGGCGTAATCAGTTTGCGGCCCCATCACAGTGCTTAGCACCTGCTCTAAGGCAGCCTCATTTAACCCTGTGGGCGCCAACAACAAGGATTCCACACGATCAAAACATGTTTTTGTCACTCAATAGCTCCTAACCTTTAATATGCATATTGTTGGCGTTTGCGTTTAAAAGCACCGTTAACATCATTCACCACCGGATTATTCCACGGACCCACAGCTTCATACTCCATGGAGGTGAGCTTTTCTAAACGGTTGCCCCACAAACGCTCCACCACAAAAATACCCGCACAAGCTGCCGGCCCCGCCAAACAACCTGCATATAAATTACTCGAAAGCGGCAGCGTAACTTCCACAGCGCTATCAATATTCCCGCTTTTCAAATCCAAAGCCCCCGCTAAGGCAAACTCCGCCGAAGGGGAGAGAATTTTGGCATTAGTGGTAATAATTTTATGATTGTGTAAACGATAGTCTCCAGTGAGCTTATCCACAACCAATCCCTTTTTCATTACATCTGAAAAATCTAAACGTAACCGACGCCCCAAGGTGTGCCCCACATTCAACACGCCAAGCATGCGTAAGGCCGAAGTGCGTTTATCCGATGTGGGCATAAAGGCATCTTCCACCCGCAAACTCACATCCCCTTCCAAGGCGGTATAATCAAAATCCCAAGGCCTTCCTTGCCAATGAATATCCCATTGGCT
>CALEAR010000054.1 GCA_937943665.1 uncultured Alcanivoracaceae bacterium | reverse complement strand
AGGGACTTAAAATCCCTCGAGGGGTAACTCTCGTGCCGGTTCGATTCCGGCCCCGAGCACCAATTAAGCACCTACGGAAACGTAGGTGCTTTTTTCTTGCCTAGCCTAGCTGCCACTACGCCGCATTTGATAACGGCAATCTGCCACAGCTACCACATCTCCCTGTGGAGTGGTGAGCTCCACCTGCCACTGAAAATCACATTTGCCTTCCGCTAAAGTGGTGGCATTAATGTGTGCAATTTCTTCCTCACTTAATTTCGCCTTCACCTCAATATCCGTGGTGGCGGGGCGATAAAATTGAATTTCTAAGCCTTTCAGAATGGGATACATCTGTGTGATATCAAAGCAGGTGAGGTACACCACACCCCCAGGAAATTCTGCCAAGGTGAAAAGGGCACCTGCATACATAGTATTAATATGGTTTTTATTGCCTTCTAGGGGCATGCGCAAATGGCAGGCGCCTTTTTCCACATGCAAAACCTCCACACCACAGCGTTCAATGAAGGGAAAGGCCTTTTCAGCGGATTGGGCAATGTGTTCATAAAAAGTTGTTGAAGACATCTTGTTATTCTTCCTTGTTATTGTGAACTTATGCCCTCTACGTTAGTGGGTATTAAAGGCCTCTTGTATGGCGTTTTTATCCAAGCCGAGTTTTATTGTCAGGAGCAACAGTATTCGCGCTTTTTGCGCAGGCAAGTCATCGGCGGTAATAAAGCCAAACTCCTCATAGTATTCAATGGGCAGTACACGGCCACTGGCCAAGCGGCTGCTCATAACCACAGGAATCTGTGCCTCGAGAGCCGCTAACAGGGGCGCCTCTTCTAAGGGGGAGCAGCGGCCAGCGCCTGTGCCCGCTACCACAATGCCATGGGGCCTGTGGTGCAGCAGCAAGCTTTCGAGTAAGCGGTGGTCTGCTCCCGCATGGGAGAAAATCACCGGCACAAAGGGGGAGCTCTTATCTAAGGGCACAGCGAAACGGGAGTTATGCGTGTGCAAACGGAGCGGCTGATGAGCAAGGCGCACTTGTCGATCTGTATCCACGGTGCCAATGGGGCCTGTATTAAAGGCTTGGAAACTTTCCACATGGTATGTATGGGTTTTGCTTACGTCGCGGGCGGAATAAATCTTATCGTTCATGAGCACCATAGTGCCGAAGCCATGGCAAGCGGGGCTTGCTGCCACGCGCACCGCATTAATCAGGTTTAAGTGGGCATCCGTGCTAAGGGCTGAGAA
>CALEAR010000053.1 GCA_937943665.1 uncultured Alcanivoracaceae bacterium | reverse complement strand
CCAAACGTGGAAACACAGAGATCCAACTGTAAGCGCTAATAAAGGCAGGAACCGCAAAGGGCAGCGTCACCAAAGCATTCCATACTTTGCCATGGGATAAGTTACTGCGTTCCACAAGCCAAGCGGTGCTCACCCCAATCAGGCAACTTAAGGTGGTAACACCAGCGGCGAGCTTCAGGGTATTTATGAGCAGCTCACCTATGCGTGGCCGCCACAATAAAGACCAAGAAAGCGCCCAGCCCGCATCTTGGGCGCGCAGCACCACATATAAAATGGGCAAGCTGCTGAATAAGGCCAGCAGCAAAACCACAAACACCAAGCCCTTGGGAATGTTGGGCTTGGTGCCTTGGGAGGGTGGAACCGGTAACGTATTAGAGGAGGCCAACTTCTTGCAACAACTCAATGGCTGCGGTGCCGTCACTGTATTCCCCGAGGTCTAAGGTGCCGTTGGGGGGTGTGAGCTCTGAGAAGGGCTTAAGGCCTTGAGCTGGCACCTTTGGGTTCATGGGGTATTGGGCGCTGATTTTCGTCAGAATGGCCTGGCCCTTTTCACCGGTGGCGAATTCCATAAAGGCTTGTGCCTCTTCTTTGTTTTTGCTGGATTTCAAAATAGCGGCGCCAGAAACAGTAACTAAATCGCCCAAATCATGGGTGCCCATGAAGTACAGGCGAGAGTTTAGGTTTTCGAGGCCCATTTCTTTGGCCATTTTGTCCCAGTAATAGTTGTTAATCATGGCAAAGGCAATATCGCCACGCTCCACCGCATCGAGGGCGGCCTTGTTATGGCGGTACACTTTGCCATTCTTCTTCAAGCCCTCAAGCCAAGCTTTAGCGGCGTCGCGGCCTTCAAGCTTGATCATGGCGGAAAGCTGCACTTGGAAGGCGCCACTGGTTTTCACAAAAGCAAACTTGTTCTTCCACTCGGGCTTCACTAAATCCATCACCGAGGTGGGCAGCTCATCCTCTGAAATCATGTTTTTGTTGTAGGCCAACACACGGGAACGGGCTAACAGACCCACCCAGCTGCCATCTTCTGCGCGGTATTCCTTAGGGATATTGTTTAGGGCTTTTTCGTTAATGGGTTCAAGCAAGCCCTTTTTCTGCAACATAATTAAGGGGGTGGATTCCTCAGTGTAAATAATATCGGCGGGGGAGCGTTTACCCTCTTCCACAATTTGGTGGGCCAGCTCATTACTGGAGCCCTCACGGGTTTTTACCTTAATGCCGGTTTCCTCGGTGAAGGCCTCTAGCATGGCGATGGTGGCGCTTTTATGCTGGCCGCTATAAATCACTAAATCCGCAGCGGCGGTAACGGGGGCAAGCCAAGCAAACAAGGCCACGGTGGCCACGGCAAGTTTGCTCATGGATTGAAAACGTTTACGCATTATATTTCCTTCCTGTTACGAGAGAGGGTGAGAAGGCTCATGGTGCAAATGAAAACTATTCTCAGTTACACGAAAATAACATACCTCAAACTCAAGTCAACCTTATTTTGCGGTAATAAGGAGCCCCCTCATGGTTTCCTTTTGGCGCTAGTGTAAAGCAACCACTAAAGAAAACATTGATATATGTTGAATAAAAGTGCCAAGCTGCCAACGCAGCCTGGCAAGAGGTGATTATTGAGAAGAGCGGAGTGCTTCGCTGAGCTGATCCACAATCAGTGACCACTCACCATCGGAATCCAAAAGCTCTGATAAAAGCTGCCGTTGCGCATCATTCCAGATATCCGCTTCCAGAAACTCCGCACCGGGCGGGATTTGGTTTTCAGCAATAAACCTTTCGATGCCCTCTGGGCTAGCATCTAAACCCAACTGCAGAAATAGGTTTGTCATGCGAATGGGGGATCTCATCACGTGCACCTCCTCTACTTGGGAATATGTACCCACAGCATGCACCATATGCCCCCACTTTGCCAGGGCTTAAAAAGTACGCTGTTGATGCAGAGCCTTCACTTGCTCGGCAAATTCTGGCACAGGCCCCACCACTGGAATATGAGGCACCAGCTCCTGAATGGGCAGCATGCGAATGGGCGCCTTGGGGGCACCCAGCTCCGCCAGCCATTGGCCCAATTGTTCAGCCGAACTGGCATACACAATGCGGCCCAAACCCACCCATCCATGGGCCGCTGCGCACATGGGGCAGTGCTCCCCTGAGGTATACACAGTACTGCGTGCCCTATCTTCTGGGCTTAGGTGCTGTGCGGCCCAACGGGCAATGGCAAACTCGGGATGTTGGGTGTGATCCCCGCCACTAACGCGGTTGCGATCTTCAAACAATATCTCATCATCGAGCACTAACACGGAGCCAAAGGGCTCATCGCCTGCAGCCAAGGCCTCCTCCGCTAGGGCCACACAACGGGCTAAATAGGTTTTTTCTTGCTCTTGCAGCATACTTCCTCCCTGTGTAAGACGTTTTATTGAGTGTAAGACCGTGGGTTAACCAAACCATTGCCAAAAAGGCAGCTTAAGTTTAGCGGTTTTAAACATCATCACCCAAAATAATAACGCCAAAGCAAAACACAACCAGCGCCCGTGCAAAGATAACCAAGGGCGAAAGGCCAACACCCCCACCGCAATATAAAGGGCTAAGAAAATCACTTTAATGCCCACCCACAGCAAGGGAGCATCGGTATTGGCCCACACGCTAAGCAAATACAACCCTAAGCATAAAAGCCCAATATCCACCACATAGCTCAAGTAATTAAGGCCCTTTTGCCAAGGGGCTAGCACCTCCGGCTGGTACACCAAACGATGCAAACCGCGCCCCACAAATAAAATCAGCGTGGCAAACGCCAGCCCCATGTGTGCGTGTTTAATAGCAAGATAGCCCATAGTATCTCCTTGTTTTGGCGGAATGCTTGAAGGTAAATGAGAATAATTCCGCATTGTGAGTAAGCCTTGTGTTAAACACAACAGCCCTGCTCTGGAAGTTTGATAAACATCAAGGCATACCTGCCGGTTTCCTTTACAACAGGGCAGCGTTTGATGGTTCACAGAATCCTGTTTCTGCTTGTGGTATGAAAGAAATCCTATGGCCACCGTTTCAGTTTCCGTGTAAAGTTCTTCGCAGAACAACACTGGGTTCGGCTGTTCTCTTTTCTGAATCATTGGCTTGCCCGTTGGCAGCCGCCGTTTTGGGGGAATGCATTTTATCATGTCCGTGTCACTCACAGGCTTTGCTCGCCGCTTAGTTCAGAATAATCTTTTAACGGAAGAGGCCGCCGCCAAGGCGGTGCAAGAAAGCCGCGAAGCCAAAATCAACCTCATTGATTATGTGGTGCAGAAAAAGCTTGCACCAGCCGCTGCTGTGGCCACTGCTGTGTCCATGGAGTTTGGTGACCCAGTATTAGACTTAGCGGCCTTTAGCCCAGAATACCTGCCCAAGGATTTGGTGGATCACACCCTTGTTGAGCGCCACCGTGCCCTACCTTTATTTAAGCGCGGCAATCGTTTATTTGTGGCCATGAGTGATCCCACCAATTTACGCGCTCTTGAAGAAATCCGCTTTAACACCGGGTTAACGGTGCAATCCGTGGTGGTGGAAGTGGATAAGCTCAATAACATGATCGAGGCCCTGATAAACGAAGCCGCAGGCGCTGCGTTTAAGGGCCTTGATGATGATTTGGAAAACATTGGCACAGAAACCGATGCCACCGACACCGATGGGGCCGAGGACGGCGCCGATGATGCTCCCATTGTGCGCTTTGTGAACAAGCTGCTCCTCGATGCCATTAAAATGGGGGCCTCGGATTTACACTTTGAGCCCTATGAGCGCAAGTATCGTGTGCGCTTCCGCCAGGATGGTATCCTACGGGAAATCACTCACCCGCCCACCAGTAGCGCCAGTAAAATTGCCGCACGCCTTAAGGTAATGGCGCAATTGGATATTTCTGAGCGCCGTGTGCCCCAAGACGGGCGTATTAAGCTCAAAATCTCTCGCGATAAAAGCGTGGATTTCCGAGTGAACACTTGCCCCACCCTGTTCGGGGAAAAAATCGTATTACGTATTTTAGATTCCGATAGCGCCAAGCTCGGTATTGATGTGCTTGGTTATGAGGATGATCAAAAAGAGCTTTACTTAGAGGCGCTACACAAGCCCCAAGGCATGGTGCTAGTAACCGGGCCCACCGGATCCGGTAAAACCGTTTCCCTTTATACGGGGGTGAACATCCTCAACACTCCAGAACGCAACATTTCCACTGCGGAAGACCCAGTGGAAATCAACCTCGAGGGCGTGAACCAGGTGAACGTGAACCCCCGCCAAGGTATGGATTTTGCCGCCGCCTTGAAGGCCT
Organism: uncultured Alcanivoracaceae bacterium; assembly: GCA_937943665.1. Classification (GTDB taxonomy): domain Bacteria; phylum Pseudomonadota; class Gammaproteobacteria; order Pseudomonadales; family Alcanivoracaceae; genus CALEAR01. Next base: position 2,397 of record CALEAR010000053.1, on the reverse strand, counting down.
TCTTACGTCAGGACCCGGATGTGATCCTCGTGGGGGAGATTCGAGATTTAGAAACCGCCAATATTGCGGTGGCCGCAGCCCAAACGGGGCACTTGGTGCTTTCCACTTTGCACACCAACAGTGCGCCAGAAACCCTCACCCGGTTGCGGAACATGGGCGTGCCCTCTTTTAACATTGCCACTTCAGTAATTTTAATTATTGCCCAGCGTTTGGCGCGCCGCCTTTGCAATGAATGCAAAGTGCCCGTGGATATTCCAGAAAATTCCCTACGTGAGTTCGGCTTCACAGACGAGGATTTAAAAACCGGCTTTACTGTATATGGGCCCAAGGGGTGCGATGAATGCAATAACGGCTATAAGGGCCGCGTGGGAATTTACGAGGTGGTAAAGATCACCGATGCCATTGCGCGCATTATTATGGAAGAAGGTAACTCCATGGAAATTGCCGACCAATGCCGTGCAGAAGGTTTTAATGACATTTATCGCTCGGGCTTGCTGAAAGTGATGCAAGGCATCACTAGCTTAGAAGAGATTAACCGTGTGACTTCAGGGTAAATAAATGGCCAAAAATCGGAAACAAGAAGAGAAAGTCACCTTTAATTACGAAGGTAAAGACAGACGCGGGCAGAGAGTAAAAGGAGAAATGCTCGCTGTTAATAGTGCGCTGGCCCGTGCGGAATTGCGCCGCCAAGGGATCACCCCCATTAAGGTGGTGAAAAAGAGCCAACTTTCCTTGTTTGGCGGCAAAAAGAAGGTTACCCCTGCCGATGTGGCCATTTTCACGCGCCAAATGGCCACCATGATGAAAGCCGGTGTGCCCTTGGTGCAAGCCTTTGAGATTGTGGCCGAAGGGTTGGATAACCCTAGCATGAAGGATGTGGTGCTGAAAATTAAACATGATGTGGAGGCTGGGGGCACCTTTGCCTCTGCACTGCGGGAACACCCCCTCCTGTTTGATGATTTATTTTGTAGCCTCATTGAGGCGGGGGAGCAATCCGGTGCCTTAGAAACCATGCTCGATCGTGTGGCGCTGTATAAAGAGAAAAGTGAAGCACTGAAATCGAAAATTAAAAGCGCCATGAAGTACCCCATTACGGTATTAGTGGTGGCCACCATTGTTACCGTGATTCTGCTTATTAAAGTGGTGCCCACTTTCCAAGAGCTGTTCGAAGGTTTTGGCGCGGAATTGCCTGCACCCACACAGCTGGTGGTGAACTTATCGGAAGCAGTACGAACTCAAGGAATCTTTATATTGCTAGGTATTATTGCCGTGGTGATGGGATTTCTACAGGCCAAAAAACGATCTAGAGCCTTTGCTGACCAAGTGGATAAGGTGATGCTGAAGCTCCCTATTGTGGGGGATATTACCTTTAAATCCACGGTGGCCCGTTTTGCCCGTACCCTTTCCACCACCTTCTCCGCTGGTGTGCCCTTAATTGATGCCTTAGATGCCTGTGCAGGGGCCACGGGTAACTCCGTGTACCGCGAGGCTGTGTATCGCATTAAAGATGAAGTGGCCACTGGGGTGCAATTGCAATTTGCCATGCGTTCTTCAGGCATCTTCCCTAGCCTTGCGCTGCAAATGACCGCCATTGGTGAGGAGTCCGGTGCCCTAGATGAAATGCTGGCCAAGGTGGCTGAGCACTATGAAATGGAAGTGGATGATGCGGTGGATGGCCTCACCAGTATGATGGAACCCATTATTATGAGTTTCTTAGGGATTGTAGTGGGTGGCCTTGTGATTGCCATGTACCTCCCTATTTTCCAAATGGGCGACGTGGTGGGCTAATGGCATTTTTACAACTATTAGCGGATTCCCCCACTGTATTAGTGATTTCCACCCTTATTTTAGGCTTGTTAGTGGGCAGCTTTTTAAATGTGGTGATCTACCGCACGCCCGCGGCCATGATACGCCAGTGGCGCCAAGAGGCACGGGATATTCTTGAGCTGCCCGCGGAGGAGGAGCCCCCCCTTTCCATTGTGAACCCACCCTCTCGGTGCCCACAATGCAAAACCCCCATTCGCTGGTACCACAATATTCCTGTGATCAGCTGGTTAATGCTGCGGGGCAAGTGCCATCAGTGTAATGCCACCATTAGCCTGCGCTACCCCTTGGTGGAGCTGTTCACTGGCGTGCTGAGCGCTTACTGTGCTTGGCACTTTGGCTATGGCCCTTGGCTGGGTGCCCTGTTGGTGGCCATGTGGCTGTTAATTGCCTTAGCCATGATTGATTTTGATACCACCTTATTGCCTGATTCTCTCAACTATCCCTTGCTATGGGCGGGCCTATTGGCGGCCTGGGCGGGCGTTTCTCCTGTTTCCCTGCATGATGCTGTGCTAGGTGCCACCGTGGGGTATTTGGCCCTGTGGAGCCTGTATTGGGCCTTTAAGCTGCTCA
>CALEAR010000052.1 GCA_937943665.1 uncultured Alcanivoracaceae bacterium | reverse complement strand
CAGCGTAAATTGGTGGTAACCCATTGGTGGCCAAGCTCCAAGCCTGCCCCATAACGCTTCACCCCTTTATCCTTGCCTAAATCTCCCGCTAGAGCCCCCACATAAAACCCATCGGTCACCGTGGTGCCCCCTTCTAAGCGATACCGTCCACCCACCACCCAGCGCACATCCTTCACATCTAATCCACCACTTTTGGTGAAAAAACCAGGCAAAACATAAACACTGTAATGGCGAGATGCCCACTCCACTTGTGGCCCCACCAAATTATTGGCAAACCCTAAACCATAAAGCCATTCCCCCTGTGCAGGTGTTACCACAAACACGCACAAGCTCAACAAGCAACGCAAAAGCATTTTCATGGTGGAGAATCCTTATTATTTTTGTAATGCTTCAATGAATAGGTAAGAACTACTATAAAAGTATTTAATTATTTTTATGAGACACACAAGACAAGGCCACGGGTTAAATGCGTCAACCCATGGCCTTGAATGTTTAGTATTCGAAAGTCATGCCTAAACGGCGACCCACTTCCTCATACCCTTCCACTACATCACCTAAACCTTGGCGGAATCTGTCTTTATCTAGCTTTTCACGGGTATCTTTATCCCATAAACGACAGCCATCAGGGGTGAACTCATCACCCAACACCACCTGACCATCAAACAAGCCAAATTCAAGCTTATAATCCACTAGTAGCAAGTTGCCCTCAAGAAACAAGGCCTTAAGTACCTCGTTCACCTTCAAAGTGAGCTCGTGCATGGTTTTCATATGCTCCGGCTCCGCCCAACCAAAACTGTGTGCCACAGATTCGTTGATCATAGGATCGCCGAGCTCATCGTTCTTCAGGAAAAGCTCATAGGTGGGAGGGTTTAAATCCTTACCCTCTTCAACCCCTAAACGTCGGCAAATGCTGCCCGCTGAAATATTACGCACCACACACTCGATGGGGAACATATCCAAGCGCTTCACCAAGGATTCATTGGGGCTGAGCACTCGCTCGAAATGGGTGGGGATACCAGCAGCCTCAAGCTTTTGCATAATAAAGGCATTGAACTGGTTGTTCACTGCGCCTTTGCGATCTAGCTGTTCGATCTTCTTACCATCAAAAGCAGAAGTATCGTTACGAAACGCTAGCACTAAATAATTTTCATCATCAGTGGTGTAGACGGACTTTGCTTTACCTGCGTAAAGCTCGTTACGTTTTTCCATTGGTTGGTCTCACCGTTGTTTATTGAACATTTAGCCAATCAAAGCCTTGCTGTTGATCAGCCACCAAAACCCGTTGTACATCAAAACCACCCTCGTTGGTTGCCGCGGCTAACGCTAACTCTGGATGATTATTCTGTTCGCTAATATGGGAAAGCACCAAATGTTGTAATTTGGATTGCTCCACCTGTTGTAACAAGCTCGCTGCCTGCTGGTTATTCAAATGGCCTAAACGCCCACCCACCCGTTGTTTTAATGAATACGGGTACGGCCCCTCAGCGAGCATAGTAACATCGTGGTTAAATTCTAATAGCAAGGCATCACAATTACGATAGGTTTCCACAATATGAGGAGTAATGGATCCTAAATCTGTGAGCACGCCCACCTGTTGGCCCTGATGATAAAACACATATTGGCATGGTTCCCTGGCATCGTGGGGCACTGTTACTGGAAACACTTCCATGCCTGCCACCTCAAACACAATGCCTAGGCTCACTGCGTGCACTTCCACCCCCTGAAAGTTATGTCGGCCTGTGGCCTGCATAGCCAACTGAGTGCCCACAGACATATACACGGGGATCTGGTACTTACGCGCTAAAGGCAGCACACCACGCACATGATCCCCATGTTCGTGGGTCACTAAAATGGCGGTGAGCTGTTCAGGCATAACCCCACAGGTGGAAAGGCGCGCACAAGCTTCGCGCATGGTAAACCCACAATCCACCATCACTACTGCATTCTCATGGGCCACCAAGGTAGCATTCCCTTTGCTACCACTGCCTAAGGAAGCCAGCTTCACAGCTCTGCACGTAAGGCCTGTAGCAATTGCTGGCCCACCTCTTTTTCAAGCATGGTGGTGCCACGGGGCTCAAGGGCGGCCACTTGGATACCGTTGACGGTGTGGCTGAGCTTGAATTGAATACGCTTTTCTTTAATTTCATAGCTATTTGGCACGGATACATAAAAAGCCCCAATGGAACGATCCACATCCTCAAGTTTGAAATCACTCTTCTGGATGGCACGCTCCACGTACTCCCATGCCCAAGCAAAATCCGTATTGAGCATTAAAATGGGGTAACCGTTACCATCGCGGCCCATAAGCGCTGAAAAATTAGTGGGTTCAGGCCCAGCCTCTTGCTCCAAATCCACCTGCTCCACCTCCACTAACCGAGGGGGCTCCGGCACTTCAAAGCGATCCTTGCGCTTAACGGTGCGTTTTAAACGATCTTCATCGTTGCGCACCACATATTTATCATCAAACCCTACAAAGCTCATGCCTTCAGGGACTTGCATTTGTTCAATGGTTTCCGCTTCTTGATACTTTAACGTGCGATCAGGAAACAAAGCGCAGCCGCCCAATAGCAAGGCGGCAGCGGTGGCTGTTGCGATTATGGGTTTCATTTGGTCTCCAACACACCACTTTGTTGTAGTGCTTCACGTAACTTAGGACGGTATTCCTCAGCCAAAGGGGTTAGGGGCAAGCGAATGCCTTCACCAATGTGCCCCATTTCGTAAAGGGCCCACTTCACTGGAATAGGGTTAGATTCAATAAATAGGGTGTTGTGTAAGGGAGCCATTTGGGCATCCAATTCTCGGGCTTTGGCTTCATCCTTGGCCAGCGCAGCTTCACAAGCCTGCGCCATTAGTGCAGGCGCCACGTTGGCTGTTACCGAAATATTGCCATGGCCACCCACTAAAATGGAATCAATGGCAGTGGCATCATCGCCAGTGAACACAAGGAAATCGTCATCACATAAGCGCAGTAACTCCTCGATGCGAGAAACTTCGCCCTTGGCCTCTTTAATGCCAATAATATTAGGGATTTTTGCTAAACGTGCCACGGTTTCAGGTAACATATCGCAAGAGGTGCGGCCAGGCACGTTATAAAGGATTTGTGGAATATCCACTGCCTCAGCAATGGCCTTAAAGTGTTGGTAAAGCCCCTCTTGGGTGGGCTTGTTGTAGTAAGGCGTTACCGATAAACAGGCATCGGCGCCTGCCGCTTCCGCTTCTCGAGTTAGGCGAATGGCCTCAGCGGTGGCATTAGCTCCCGTGCCCGCAATCACAGGCACTCTTCCCTTCGCAGCGGCCACAATTTCACGAATGACAATATCGTGTTCTTCAAAGCCCAAGGTGGCAGATTCACCCGTGGTACCCACTGCAACGATGCCGTGTGTGCCCTGCTCCACATGCCAATCCACCAATTTGTGTAATCGCTCCCAATCCACGGCACCATCTGCATGCATTGGGGTAACTAAAGCAACAATACTGCCACGTATTTCCACGGCTCACTCCGCTAATGTAAATAGATTGTAAGGGATGATTGGCGCCACAGATGTGTGCGCCTTGTTCGAGTGTTCGGGTGAATCACAGGGCAAACTATGTTACTCGGCTGTGCTTCATTGAACAAGGCATACGCACTTCTTTGCGCTTATGTCCTAAGGCTGCCACAATTCCTAGATTAAAATCCATGGCTAAGCTGTTGTGTTACAACACATCACCTTCATTAATTCCTGTATTGGAGGCTTTATGTCAAAAACAGTTCAACTTAACGAGCCCATTCCAGCCTTTAGCGCGGCTGCCACCAGTGAAACCACCGTTACGCAGGAGGATTTCAAAGGTAAACTCACCGTGCTGTACTTTTACCCAAAAGACAATACCCCCGGCTGCACCACCCAAGGGCAAGACTTTAGAGATCGCTATTCGCAATTTAAAGCATTGAATTGCGAAATTATTGGTGTTTCTCGCGATTCCTTACGCAGCCACGAAAACTTTCGCAAAAAACACGACTTTCCTTTTGAGCTTATTTCCGATGAGGATGAAAGCCTCTGCAAACTCTTCGATGTTATTAAGCTTAAAAAACTCTATGGCCGCGAGTACATGGGTATTGAACGCAGCACTTTTTTAATTGATGCTGAGGGCATATTGCGCCAAGAATGGCGCAAAGTACGCCCCAAGGGCCATGCCGATACCGTATTAGAAGCGGTAGAGGCCTTGGCTAACTAAGCCTCCCCATGCTCCACGAGAAACCACAGTTCCCCGTCCACCGAGGCCTTGCGAACCAGTTGATGACTTGATTGTCTGAGATAAGCAGGAATATCGCGAGCGGCGCCGGGGTCTGTGGCTTTTACTAGCAATCGCTCACCTAAGCTCATTCCCCTTAAGGCTTGCCGCATTTTGAGTAATGGCATGGGGCAAAGCAACTCTCGAGCATCAAGCTCTTGCTGCGCTTGCCACTGTGTATCATCCATGGTTAAACCTCGTTTAATTAACCGTTTACAACCCAAAAGCAGGCTATACTACCCTGCTAAGCTCACTCAATATTGCCGCGGAGTTAGGCTTTGTTTAAACACCTTTTAAACCGCTTGTGCTTAAGCCTGGTGCTGGCCTCTAGCTTGCTCTTGGCAAGCCCGCCCTTGGTGGCACAGGACCTACCCGATCTCGGTGATGCCAGCAGCTCTATCTTAACGCCGGAGCAAGAGTATCGCCTAGGTCGGGCATGGCTGCGCAACTTGCGAAGCCAAGTTTCCCTGCTTGAGGACCCTTTAGTACAAGATTACGTGGACCACTTAGTGTACCGCTTGGCTAGCTTCAGCGATTTACAAGAGCCAGACCTTGCCATTGTGATTGTGAACAGCCGTGAAATTAACGCCTTTGCGGTGCCCGGAGGCGTTATTGGACTCAATGCCGGCTTGTTTTTACACGCGCAAAACGAAGATGAAGTAGCCGCTGTCATCGCTCACGAAATCGCCCACGTGAGCCAGCGCCACTTCACCCGCCGTTATGCAGATAGCAAGCGAGTTAACCGCGCCATGTTAGCGGGTATTCTGGCAAGCTTAGCCGTGGCCATTGCAGGTGATGCAGAGGCCGGCATGGCAGGCATAATGGCAAGCCAAGCGGGGGCTATTCAAGCACAACTGGCCTACTCGCGCCATCATGAACGGGAAGCAGACCGAGTAGGTATGCAAACCCTCACCAAGGCCGGTATGGACCCTTACGCCATGCCCACCTTCTTTGAGCGTTTAATGCGTACACAGCAGTATGCGGGCAAGCCCCCCGAGTTTATCCTCACCCACCCTGTTACCGAATCCCGTGTTGCCGATAGCAAAAGCCGTGCACAATCCATGCCGCGCCCACCATTAAAGCGCTCTTTAGATTTTTATTTAATTAAATACCGCCTACAGGCCTTATACATGAAGGATCCACAGGAGGCGGTTAAGGTGTTTAAAAAGCAATATCACCAAGGCAGCAACTATAGCCAACAAGCCCTTGGGTTTGGCCTTGCCATTGCAGCCATTCGTGCTAAACAGTTTGAGCTCGCCGATACCACCCTAAAGCGCTTGCAACAGCAAAACCCTGATCAACTATGGTTTACCCTAGCCTTGGCAGAAAGCAAAGAACGCCAGAACCAACACCAAGAGGCCATTGCACTGAGCCGTCGTGTACTTGAGCTTAGCCCCGATCACTATGCGGCTAGCATTATTTTAGCTCGTAACTTAATAGCGCAGGATCAACTTCAAGAGGCCAGAAGGCTTTTAGAACGCATTCAGTGGAAGCAACCTTCCCTTACTACCTATCGTCTCTTAGCCAAGATTTATACCGACACAAAAGATAAAGCGCGCAGCCACTGGGCCCATGGAGAAGTTTATTTTGCTACGGGAGAAGAGCAAAAAGGCATACAGCAAA
>CALEAR010000051.1 GCA_937943665.1 uncultured Alcanivoracaceae bacterium | reverse complement strand
ACGTCATCCGGGGCGCGAAAGCTGCCTCGGCGCCGGCCGCCGGCGGTAAGGCTTTTCCAAAATGGGATGCGCCGGGTGGCGGCCACAATTTCGTTAATGGCATCGTTTAAATGGCCCACGGAGTGGTTCATTTCCTCAATGCTGTTTTCGAGCTGGTGAATATCTTCACCAATGTCTTTTAAGGTATCGTTAATGCCGCCTAAGGCCTCCACCGTATCGCGAATGCCCACTAGGCTATCCATGTGCTCGGCAATGTGGAACATCACGCGGTAAAACTCCAAAAGGGCGCGTAGGGTGGCGGCAATAACAATAAAGGTAAGCGGGGCGGCCACAAAGGTGTAAAAGAGCCCGCGCCACACGGAATGAAAGTACGCCTCCACACATAGGTACCCTAAGCCCACCGCTGCACACAGCAGGGCCAAGCCATACACCACGGGCACCACTTGAATAATCACATAATGAGTAAAGCGAAAACTAAACAGCTTACGCAGGAACAGAGAAACCCGCGCTCTAAGCGAGCGCGGCTGTTTAGGGGGGTGGGCCAGGGCCTCTTCCACGGGCAGGCCGTGGGGGGAATGTTGTGAATCTGGATCTACCATTTTGCGTATTGCTCCTCCACAAAGCCGTGTAACCGTTCAATGGGCACCTGTTGGCCATTGGGCAGGGTGAGGTGGCCGCTAAAATAACCAAAAATCTGATTAAAGTTGCTGGCAAAAAGCCCCAGGTTTAGCCGTTCTGTGTGCTTGCCCAAGGGGTGAAAGGTGAGGCTAAGGGCCCCATCGTGGGTGCGCAGCTGCCAGGGGGCGTTAAGGTTATCGCGATTGTATTCGAACACCACTTGCCCCAGTGGTACGCAGGCATCATCCACCCAAAGGCAGTTTTCAGAAAAGCTGGTTTCGTTCACCCCGCAGGAAACATTCAACCCTAAACGCAGCCCTGCCACTTGGCCGCTAAAGCAGGCCCAGTTCCAAAAAGTTTGGCGGCGCATGTAGCCGGCAGAAAAATCATGATGCCCAAAAGCCTCTATGGCGGTGGTTTCTTTGCCGCGTCGCAATAAGCCGGTGGCCCGTGTACCTGCCACCTTGTTGGCATACACCCAGCCATTCACCCCGGTGCGGGTGCACAGGGACATGGGTTGGTAGTGGCTGGCTTCGGGCATGTTCACGGCCAGGCTCAGGTGGGGCAAGGTAACCGCTAAGCTTTTTTCTAAGCCCTCTTGGCGTTGGCGATAACCCATTTCAATGTGCACCTTGCCTTGCTTAAAGGTGCTGAGCCCTTGCACGGGGGAGGAAGAGAGCCGCATGTGCATGCCAAAGGGGCTGCGCCAGGTGTGGCTTTCTAGGGTTTTGGTGTGCGGGTTAAAAATATAAAAGAAGGCCACGCCAAGCCAAGCGGTGTGAGCAAGGGCACAACCAATAAAGTAATCCTCGTGGATTAACCCAAAATACTGGAATTGTTTGTAATGAAAATGGCGCTGCAAGGGGTTGGCCTTGTTGCCCATGGGGGTGCGGTAATCGGTTTCGCGCCCGTTAATGTGTGGCACTGAATTGGGAAACACACCAAAAGCAGGCAGGCCTTGGGAGTTAACCAATTGGTGTGGAGTCTTCTTCTCGGTATACATGGTTAAGCCATTGGTTAGGCACCACAAAGGCTGGCAGCAAACCGCCTGTGGTGCATTTTACAAGTATTAATAAGGGCGAGTTTACTTGATGCAATGTGCGAATCACAAACGCTGCTGAATGCCATTGGGCAGTTTTATCAAGCAAACGTTGGGCGTGCAGCCAATAGGGTTTGGGTAAAATAAGGTATTGCCGGTGCCGAGGCAGTGTGGCTTCGCTGTACCACAGGCCCCGCAAATGGCCGCTGGCCGCCCCCTGGGGGGAGCTGTTCATGGGCGGGGTAGTACAGTATGCCTCGGCTAATCAGGTGTTGTTGCGCCACGGGCCCTGGCAGCTGTGCTTGGGCCACCGAGGAGCGCATTAAGGGAAACTGATGCGCCAACCCATGGTGATACTTGCGGTGGAAGTGATCCTTCGGGTTGGGGCCTGGCCAATATGCTTTTCGCACACCGAGGTAGTGTTTAAAGGTGAATTCCCAATGCCAATAGGCGCGGGTGGGGAGGTGGTAAAGCAGGGCATCTAACTCCCCGAGGGTGCGGCCTCCTTGGCGCAGGGCCAGGTTGCGATGCACCAAGCGCAAATGGGGCTGTTGTGCCAACTGGTAGCAAATAAGATCCTCAAACTGGCGGCCTAGGCGTTGGTCTTTGTGGGGGCCGTGGGGCTCTTCTTCGGTGAAGTTCTCTGGGTGCAGCTGGGCTAGCCCATCTGCTGGGTGGGCAAAAAGGGCAGGGGCTTGCAGCCAAGCTAGGGGCGTGAGCGGGAAATCCATGGCATCAGTGTAAACAAAGGTGGCGGACAAAAAAATACCCCTAAGCCAGGCTTAGGGGTAAACCAACTCATGAAGCAGAGGTGGGAAAATGATGGAGGTTAAAACAAACCATTCAGTATGCGGGCACTATAGTGCTAAGGGGGGTAAGAATCCAGTGAGAAAGGCATAAATCATACTTTTGGATGACAAAAATGCCGCCACAGTGGGGGTGTTTGGCAAAAGATACACTAAGAAAGTGTTAATTAGGCTGTGACGAGCGGCCTTGAGGTGAGTATATTGAGGCAGTCTTATTAAAGGACACTACAACAACAAAAAGCTCTACCACAAGGAGATGTACCCCGTGCGTTTTTTATTGGTTTTTCTATTGGCCCTTTTTGTGGCCGCTTGCCAATCAACACCAAAAACTTTGGGCACCTTTTTATCTCATCCTAAGGGGCCGAGTTTTGCGCCTTTGGAAACCCTTCACCCCGATCATGCCATGGTGTATGTATATCGGCCTTCCAACACCTGGGGGGATCAAGAGCTACAAGCGCCTAGTTTTTTTGTGGAGGATAAACGGGTGTTTGGGCTAAAAAGTGGCGCTTACAGTTGGTTGGAGCTTGCCCCTGGGGAATATGATTTTTATGCTCGCCGCCCCTTTACCTTGCTGCATTTAACCACAGTATTGGAGCTGCCCCTGAAGGTGGAGCCAAGCCAGGTGTATTATTTCCGTTATTCTGAATCCCAACCCTTGGATATTCAGGTGATGGGTTGGGAGGCGCTGGATCTTATGCACGATGGGCCCTTGCAGCAGGTGCCTGAAGATTTTGCCCGTGAGGAAATTCGGCGCTTACGTTTAGATGCGGCGGGGGTGTACTGGCGTGGGGATAACAAAAAGGCCCCCCGTTGGAAGCCCTTTAGCTCGGTGGAAGAGGTGCAAGGGCGCTAGTTCAAACCATACGCCCAGGCCTTAGCGGCGTTGGGCGAACTCTTCTTCCGTGTAACGGCGCTTGCTTTGTAGCAAGGTTTTCCAGTTTTCAATATAAGCGGGCATTTCGGGGGAGCTTAGATTCAACCCTGTGATTTCTTGCACCGCCTGTGGGCTGATGGCTTTGCTGTTGTAGAAGTGGATCACCCGTAAAAGTGCATGGGTGTGCAGCTTTCCTTGGGATTCAAACTGCTGCTCGTAGTACATGTACTTTTCATCCCAGCCTAGGATGCTGGTGTTCACCGTGAAGCGCTGGTAAGGGCGTAGCTCTCGCACGTAGGCAATTTCGGTATTGGCCACCACCGCATTGCAATGGGCTTTGATCATGCGATCTAACCAGCCAGTGACAATGGAGTGCTCAAGGCGGCATCGATCCATGAATTTCAGGTATTTGGCGTTATTAAGATGCAAGTTGTGATCCAGATCCCACAGGGCCACCCGAAACTCCATAGACACTGTATCAAACAGCTCATGGGTGGGGGGCTTGCGACGTCGGATCGCTGTACTAATAAGCTCTAGCATCTTAGTGTTTCTCCTTGCGGGCCTTTTGCAAAGTGCAAAAAGCTATAAAACATAGCTCGCCATTATAACCACAAAAAAATGGGCACATGAACCCTAATGCCCTTTGTGTTCCTCAAGGCTTGCAATATTACGTCGCATAGCCTGTGAGTGCCATGGCCGTGATTACACAGGGGAGTAGGGTTTGCCTTGGCGTTGTTCGAGCAGGGCTTGGCGTTTTTCTTCTTCAAATAAATCGTGCTGGCGTTGGCTGGCTTCATCTTTCAACCGTACGCCCACCCCCAGCAGGCGAATGGGGTCTGGCCGCTTGTGCCACAGCTGTTGAAGCAAGGGCTCAAAGGTGGCGGGCACCATGGGGCCGGCGGGGCCATCGCTGGTGTGAAGGGCGAAATCATGATAGCGCACCTTCACGGTGGCGCCTTGTATTAAGTAATGAGGGTCTAAGCGCTCGAGGCGTTGGCGCAAGGTGTGGCACAGCAGGGTGAGCTCCTCCTGCCATTGGTGGTAGCTCACCAGATCCGTGGCGAAGGTTTCTTCCACACTCACGGATTTGCGGCGGCGTTGGGATTGCACGGGGCGCTCATCTTGGCCGCGGGCGTAAGCATAAAGCTTTTCCCCAAAGCGGCCGAAGTGCTCGTGCAAGGCAAACCGCGATAATTGCTGTAATTCAGCGCAGGTGCGAATGTTCAGCTGCTCGAGTTTTTTATGAGTCACAGGGCCCACGCCGGGAATGTGGCGCACGGGGAGTTGGCTCACAAATTCGGCCACCTCCTCAGGGGCAATCACAAATAGGCCATCGGGTTTGCGCCAATCGCTGGCCACCTTGGCTAAAAATTTATTGGGCGCCACCCCAGCGGAAACGGTGATGCCAATGCGCTCCTTCACTGTTTTGCGAATGGCTTGGGCAATGAGGGTGGCGCTGTTTTTGTGGGCGGGGCAGTGGGTAACATCTAAATAGGCTTCATCTAAGGAGAGGGGCTCAATATGCTCGGTGTAGCCTTGGTAAATACCCATAATTTGGCGCGATACCGCCCGGTAAAGATCAAACCGTGGAGGCAAAATTACTAACTCTGGGCATTTTTGCAGTGCCCGCGCAGAGGGCATGGCGGAATGCACCCCATAACGGCGGGCCACATAGTTGCAGGTGGCAATGACCCCACGGCGGTGCGGGGCGCCGCCCACGGCCACGGGGCGGTGGGCCAGCTCGGGGCGTTCACGGATTTCCACCGCGGCATAAAAGCAATCGCAATCTAAGTGAATGATTTTGCGAGGAGTGGATTCAACCATGGTTAGCTCTGCCACTAAGGTTTACACCACGCCAAGGCGGCTAGGCTCCCCACAAGAATCAGCGGCATGGGCCCATGGTGGGTAGCCTTAGGCAGTGCCTCAGTGGCGCCTAATCGCCAACTAGCTAATGCCCACAGTGCCCGCATGGTAGGTTTCCTCCTGTGGTGGTTGGGGAGTGCGCCCTTGGGTTTGTTGCAGCCGCTCTAGCACTAAGGGCAAACTCATGGCCTCGGGAATGGCCATGAGCACCGCTTGGAACGCAGGAGCGGATTCACGCAATAGATGGATCATTTTTTCGGCATTGGCCACGCTGGTATCTGGCAGCAGCACAATCACCTGTGAAGGGTGTGAACCAACGCGCGACAGAATATCGCTGCGGCGTAAACGGGTTTGCAGGTATTCGTTGAGGGTATGGAAGGCTTCACTCTGAGCGGGGGTAAATAAAGCCGCGGTGAGCGGTGTCCCCAAGCGGTGATGCAACGGCAAGAGCCAATCCGCAGTAAGAAAAAGAGTGGGCTCGGTAATAAGCCCTGTGTGTGGATCTTGCCAATAATGCTTCACTTGGCGTTGGCGCAACCACCAGTGGTGGGCCAGTTTGGCGCTTAAGGTAAGAGCGCTCGTGGCCAAAAACAGCAGCAAAAACAATTTGCCAAGGGCGCTTTGGGCATCGTTATGCCACAGGTGTAGAGGCAAGGCCAATATCATAACGCAGGCCACTAGGCTTAATACCATCCA
>CALEAR010000050.1 GCA_937943665.1 uncultured Alcanivoracaceae bacterium | reverse complement strand
GGGCTTAGGCGCCCATGTGCATGTGGTGGGTGAGCTCAACCAAGATGATGCCTTACGGGTGAGATTGGGCGGTGGCATTGTGTTTGAAGCCGAACGAGTGGAGTTGCTTCAGCAGTGGAGCGCCACCAGCTACCAAATGCAAAAGCGCCGTGATAACCCTGTGTGCGCAGAGGAAGAATGGCAAGCCTTAGCAGATGAGAATAACCAAGGGCTCAACGGCCTAGCGCTAACTTTCCCAATGGCGGAAAACCCCGTGGCGGATATTGTTAGCAAAGGCGAACAGAGTCCGAAAGTGGCAGTGTTGCGTGAGCAAGGCAGCACGGGCCATACGGAATTAGCTGCCGCTTTCCATCGTGCAGGTTTTGTGACGGTGGATGTGCACATGAGTGATCTAGAGACGCAGCGAGTGAGCTTAGATGAATTCCGCGGCTTAGCGTTACCGGGTGGGTGCACCTTTGGAGATGTATTAGGCACGGGTACAGCCTGGGCGCAAAAGATTTTGCGTCAGCCAGAGTTACGCACTCTGTTCCAACGATTCTTCCACCGTCAGGATACCTTCACCTTTGCAGTGGGTAATGGCGCACAAATGCTAATGCAGCTTAAACAGCTGATTCCAGGAGCCTCTCACTGGCCTACCTTTGTGAAAAACCGCAGTGATCAGTTTGAAGCGCGGGTGGTGCTCACTGAGGTGGTGGCTTCGCCCTCCATTTTCTTCAAAGAGATGGAAGGTAGCCGTTTGCCAGTACCCGTGAGCCATGCGGAAGGGGGGGCTCAGTTTGGTATTACTTCCACCTTGGCTGATTGCCAAGCGGAAGGGCAATTGGCTTTACGCTTTGTGGATAGCGAAGGCCAGCCCACCATGCGTTACCCAGCTAACCCTAACGGATCCGAGGGTGGCGCCACTGGCTTCACGAGCACGGATGGGCGCATTACCGCCTTGTTGGCTCATCCGGAACGTGTGTTCCGTGTGGTGCAGCACAGTTGGTATCCGGAGGAATGGAAGGGCTATGAAGATGGCCCATGGATGCGTATTTTCCGTAATGCCCGTCGTTGGGTGGAGGATAATTAAAGAAACGGGGCTTAGGCCCCGTTTTTTATGGAGGTATGAATATGCAAGAAGAGATCTTGTACAAAATTGCCATTCATGTGCCTGAAAGCCATGTGGAGGCGGTGAAACAAGCGGCCTTTGATGCGGGTGCAGGGCGGCAGGGTAATTACGAGCATTGTGCCTTTCAATGGCGGGGTGAAGGGCAGTTTAGGCCCCTTGCTGGTAGCCAGCCTTATAGCGGCGAGCAAGATAAACTTTCTCGCGTAACCGAATACCGCGTGGAGATGATCTGCCAAGCGGCGCACATTCAGGCGGCGGTGCAGGCCATTCGTAAGGCGCACCCCTATGAAGAGGCAGCCATTGATGTGTGGCGCCTTGAGCGTTTTTAAGGTAAACGCTTCATGGGGCCAATATCGCGCACCCGTGTGGGGAAGTAGCCCCGTTGGCGATCTTTAATAAAAAATTCTAAGGTGCGCTTCACCGTGGGGAAAGAGATGTCATCCCAAGGAATATCTTTAGGCATGAATAAATCCACCTCCAAGGATTCCTCACCTGCGGCGAAGCGCTCTTCTGTCATTTCTGCCAAAAAGAAAAGGTGCACTTGGTAAATGTGCGCCACATTAAATACCGTATATAAATCACTTAATGCCACATTGGCGCAGGCTTCTTCCCACGTTTCACGAATGGCGCCTTCCTGCAAAGATTCGCCGTTTTCTAAATATCCTGCGGGTAAGGTCCAGGTGCCATAACGCGGTGCAATGGCACGGCGGCACAGAAGAATTTTGTTTTCCCAGGTGGGAATGGTGCCCACCACATTACGCGGGTTTTGATAATGAATGGTTTGGCAATGCTGGCACCAGAATCGGGGGTTGGTATCGCCTTTGGGGATGCTAAACGTCAACTGATCGCTGCCACAATGGCTACAAAAATTCATGGTCTCTCGTGCGTAGGGGTTAAACGTAGGATTACGTTACTTGAAGATGAGCTGAAGTGCCACCTTAGCGGAAAAATCGTCAACGCCGGTACTTGCCAGTATGGGCGCGGCGGGCCTAGACTTGAGAACAGGCTTTATTCCGAGAGTAAAAATAATAAGAATAAAGCCCTTAATGACGGAGAGAATAAGTTGAAACAGCGTTTAAAGGAGCGGTTAGCCAGTTACCGTATGCGTGAGTTGCCTAGTGGCATCGTCATGCCGGAAGCGGCTGTCTTAATGCCCTTTACTGATGAAAACGAACCGGAACTGATTTTAACGGTGCGTTCTTCTTCCATGCCTACCCATGCCGGTGAAGTGGCCTTTCCTGGGGGCAAGCGAGACGACACAGATAAGGATCTTCTTACCACTGCCCTGCGTGAATCCCACGAGGAGGTGGGGCTGCCTGCTCAGGCGGTGGATGTGCTGGGGCAGTTATCGCCGGTGCCTTCTTTGCACGGTATGAAAGTGACTCCTTTTGTGGGCATGGTGGATCCTAATGCTCAACTACGCGCAGAGCCTCGCGAGATAGCAAAAATATTTAAGGTGCCCTTATCTTTTTTTCTAGAGGAAAAGCCACAGCTCTCTCAGGAAGTGGAAATGTTTGGCCGGCGTTTTTATATGCCCAGTTATGATTTTGAAGGGCATCGTATTTGGGGGCTCACAGCCTTTATGTTGATCGATTTTTTAAACCACACTTTTGATGTGGGCATTGCCTACGAAGTTGAAAACGAACCAGTAAAAAAGGGAGCGGCGAGATGATTTACACCATTGGGGAACGCAAAGTGGAAGCTAAAGGCGAGTTTTGGGTGGCGGATAGCGCTCAGGTAATAGGTTCCGTGGTGCTTGGTAATAATGTGAGCGTGTGGTTTAACGCCGTGGTGCGTGCCGATATGGATACCATCACCATTGGTGATAATACTAACATTCAGGATGGCGCCGTTTTGCACGTGGATTTAGGTGTTCCTCTTAGCCTTGGTGAAGGGGTTACCGTGGGCCATAAAGCCATGTTACATGGTTGTACCGTGGGAGATTACTCCTTAATTGGTATTAATGCGGTGGTGCTTAATAACGCCAAAATCGGCAAAAATTGTATTATTGGTGCCAATGCTTTAGTGCCGGAAGGTATGGAAATCCCCGATAATTCATTGGTGCTAGGCTCGCCTGCCAAGGTGATTAAGGAGGTGAGTGAAAAACAAAAGAAATTGTTTCAGCTCAGTGCCATGCACTATGTGGCGCAATCTCAGTTCTATAAAGAAAATCTAGTTGAGGATGAGCGCTTTTCCTAAAGTGCATTATGTAAGAGAAGAACATCATGGCGAATAATTCCGTGGATATTTCTTCAGCGCCTGCTCGCCGTCCCAAGTTGGGGATTGCCTTGGGCAGTGGTTCTGCGCGTGGCTGGGCCCATATTGGCATTCTGCAAGAGCTTGAAACCATGGGGTACAAACCCGATGTGGTGGTGGGTACCTCTATAGGTGCTCTGGTGGGAGCCGTGTATGTTAGTGGCGTTATGGAAGAGTTCGCCCATTGGGTGAGCCATCTTAGTTTTCGTGATGTGTTGGGATTTTTGGATATTGGCTTTAGTGGAGGTGTGGTGAAAGGGGAAAAGTTATTTAACTTTTTTTCTGAGCACCAAAGCAACCCGCTGATTGAAGAGTTGGCCATACCCTTTGCCACTGTGGCCACAGATATGACCTCAGGCCGTGAGGTGTGGATTCGTGATGGCCATGTTTTGGATGCCGCTCGCGCTTCCTGTGCTTTACCTGGGTTATTTTCCCCTGTGCAATATCAAGATAAATGGATGCTAGATGGTGGCTTGGTGAATCCGGTACCGGTATCCGTGTGTCGCGCCTTAGGTGCCGATGTGGTGGTGGCGGTGAATTTAAATGGACAGCTAGTGGGGCGGCACCTAAACTCCGCCGCCATTGAGGAAGTGAACACGGTGGATATGCCGCAGGGTGAAGATAATGAAAACGAAATTAGCATGTGGGATCGGGTAAAGGATTATTTTTCCAACAAAGATGAGCCCACAAGCCCTGGGCTTTTTGATGTGATTGGTAGCAGCATTAATATTATGCAGGATCGCATCACCCGCAGCCGCATGGCGGGGGATCCACCCGAGATTAACTTGGTGCCCATGTTGGCAGATTTTGCCTTGATGGATTTTCACCGCGCGAAAGAAGCCATTGAAGAGGGGCGGCGCTTGGTGCGCGCCGCTGAGGAAAGCCTGCGTTGGTTATTGCATGAGGCTTAATGGTTTTTGCGCTTGCTCAGTTTGCGTTTTTTTGGCGCAGCTAACTTCTTCACCTTGGCAGTACGCACGCGGTTATCTTTCACCTGCATGACTTCAATCACATAATCGCCAAGGCGCACACAAACGCTGTGCTCAGGAATGCTTTGCAGTGTTTCAAGAATAAGGCCGTTAAGGGTTTTGGGGCCGTCCACTGGCAGCTGCCAACGCAAGGTGCGGTTAATATCCCGTAATGGGGTGCTACCATCGATCACATGGCTACCATCCGCTTGTGGCACTATATCCACGTAGTGGTGTTCAATATCGGTGGTGAAATCCCCCACAATCTCTTCCAAAATATCCTCAAGGGTGGTGAGGCCTAACACATCTCCATATTCATCCACCACTATGCCGAGGCGCTTCTTTTGGCTTTGGAAGTTAATTAGCTGCTGGTGCAGGCTAGTGGCCTCCGGGATAAAGTAAGGTTCATCACTTAGCTGGAGTAAATCTGCCTTAGTGAATTCTTCATGCTGTAGGAAGCGCCCCACATTACGCAAATGCAGAATACCCACAATGCTGTTTAAGGTGCCACGATAAATGGGCAGGCGAGTGTGATGGGTGCTGCTAACCAGTTGGATAATATCCTGTAAATCATCCTCAAGGTTAATGCCTTCCACTTCACTGCGTGGCACCATAATGTCTTCCACTTGCACCTTTTCTAAATCCAAAATGCTAAGCAGCATGCGTTGGTGATTCGGTGGAATAAGGGCGCCGGCTTCATCAAGTACGGTGCGTAGCTCTTCGGGGCTAAGGTTATCCGTGCCCCCCTGTTGGGTATCAATGCGTAAGAGTTTAAGGGCTAAATTACTAATACCGGTAATGGCCCAAATGGCAGGGGATAATAACCACATAAGAGGGCGCAGAATTATCCCTGAAAACAAAGCCACTTTTTCTGGTTCTTGTGCCGCATAGGTTTTGGGTGTTACCTCGGAAAACACCAGTAGCACTAGTGTGAATACCAAGGGGGCAAGGGCGGCGCCCGCATTACCAAACCAAGAAATAGCCAAAATAGCGGAAATGGTGGCCGCATAGTTATTCACAATATTGTTACTGAACAATATTGTGCCTAAAAGGCGATCCACGCGAGAAAGTAGCCTCTCCACGCGTTGAGCGCCCTTATGGCCTGAACGCGCCATATGACGCAGGCGATAGCGGTTTGCTGCCAATAGCCCTGTTTCGCTAGCGGAGAAAAACCCGGAGGCCAGCAATAAAATAATAAGGGCAATAACTAGGATATGATCTGGGATGTTCGTCAAGAGGATTTAAACCAAAGCTAAGAACGAACCCGCATTGTCTGCAGTATGCTAGGCCGCTGTCAAGAGATGCCAGGTATGAGAGCTCATACCTGGCGCGCGAGAAGATACTCCAAAACAAATTGGGAGCCAAAAAAGGCAAGGAGTAAAGTGGCAAAACCCGCGAGTGTAAGGTGAACGGCGGTGAGTGCCCGCCATCCAAAAAGATGACGTCCAGCTAATAAGGTGCCTAGCAATAGCCAAGCTCCCAAGGTTAATACGGTTTTGTGTGCCACCTGTTGGGCGAAGAAATCGTCCACATAAATAAAGCCCGTGACAATGGCGGCGGTG
>CALEAR010000049.1 GCA_937943665.1 uncultured Alcanivoracaceae bacterium | reverse complement strand
AGGTTGCGGGTGAGGCTTGGTTGGAGGTGCTGCTTGGGGCTTGCGCTTTGGCGCAGGTGCCTTTTTAGGCGCAGGAGCTGCCTTAGGGGTGGGGTTATCATCCACCTCAATACCACTAATATCCCCTAAGGGAAGATCTTTATCATCGCGGCTCATGGAGATTCCTTAACCTCACTGTTCACATCATGCCCAAAGAAACTCTGATCCGTGGCATAGTAAATCAATTGCTCGGAGGCTGCCTCTTGCTTGCCCTTTTCATTGGTAATAAATGGTAAGAACATCACCACAGGTCTCACTTGCCGATGTTCTGCCTGCACCCAAATGCCTGGGATCTTTTTATCTTTCACCTCAATTTCATGTAACCGTGCTAACAGTGCCATTTTGGTGGTTTTATTGCCACGGGCTTCACGAATCAGGTGCACGAAAAGCTGTTCCGTCCAATCTTCAACGGCAGGGGCTTCCTCTGGATCCCCATCATAGGCCACTAATTCTGTGGCATCGTTTTGTCGAATCACAAGCCCAAACGGGTAAAAAGTACCGTGGGATTTTAAGGCCTCATGGGCGATTTGAAATATTTGCTCGGCGGCTTGGTTCACTTCTTGTTCATATTGCTTTTGCATGGCCTCCCGTGCCGTGCTGCGCTTTTGCGAGGCGGCATCCGCCCACACGGTGCTGGTAGCAACCACACTCAGCGCCGCTAGCATCAGGAAAAATGTGCGAATGTATGCCATCATTTTTTCTTTCACCTTTTTCTTACTAAAGTTTGTTGTGATCTTATCATGGCGCAACGAGGGCCAAATTAACGCGAACGCAAACGGAATAGCAAGCTCATTAACACCCAAAAAAAAGCACAAACCTAAAGATGCCCATAAAAAAAGCCGCCCTAAAGGCGGCTTTGTTTGAGGCTTAATGTAAATTAAGCACCAAAGTTTTTCGCAGCGAACTCCCAGTTCACAAGCTTCCAGAAGTTTTCTAGGTACTTGGGACGAGCGTTGCGATAATCGATATAGTAAGCGTGCTCCCACACATCCACAGTGAGCAAGCAGGTTTTGCCATCAGTGATGGGGGTTTCTGCGTTGCTGGTGTTTACAATTTCAAGCTCACCGCTTTCGTTCTTCACTAGCCATGTCCAGCCAGAGCCAAAGTTACCCGCAGCAGCGGCGTTAAACTCTTCCTGGAACTTAGCGAAGGAGCCCCACTTAGCGTTAATGGCATCCGCCAATGCGCCTGTGGGCTCACCGCCACCGTTGGGGCTTAGGCTGTTCCAATAGAAGGTGTGGTTCCACACTTGTGCTGCGTTGTTGAATAAAGGACCAGGGCCCGCGCTCTTGATGATTTCTTCAAGAGATTGGTTGGCCTTATCGGTACCTTCGATAAGCTTGTTCAAGTTGGTTACGTAAGCTTGGTGGTGCTTACCGTAGTGGAAATCGATGGTCTCAGCAGAGATATGGGGTTCTAGGGCGTCTTTTGCATAAGGTAGAGCGGGTAATTCGATAGCCATGTTAATCCTCTAACTTTGTTGTTGTCGTTCATTGCGCAGGCAATGAACAGGTGAATGTACACAGTTTTTGTTGATCTGCGTCATCGTTTCGCAAACCGATGATAACAACCTGGCGGCATTGCGCCAAATTATGTGCTTGGCTCAATGCCATAGGAATTCCCTATATGGGGGCACGGGGATCATTTTCAAGGGTTTACCTCTAAAAAACCATGCCTTTTTTGTTATAACCTCAGTACAATAAATGCTTTGCCATAGGCCGAGCCGTGGCTTACACAGCCAACTGTGATAGGGTTAGCGCTATTTACCATAGGAGATAAACATGAGCGACGATAGCATTGTGATTTTAGAGGGGGCGCGCACCCCCATGGGCAGCTTCCAAGGCAGCTTGGCCCCTGTTACCGCCACTGAGCTAGGCGCTGTGGCCATTAAAGAAGCCGTTAAGCGTGCCGGCATTACCCCTGAGGACGTGGACGATGTGGTAATGGGTTGTGTATTGCCCGGTGGCCTAAAGCAAGGTCCAGCACGTCAAGCCATGCGTGGCGCTGGTTTACCAGATACCACAGGTGCCACCACCATTAATAAGTTATGTGGCTCCGGCATGCGTGCCACCATGTTCGCCCACGATATGCTAAAAGCAGGTTCTGGCGATATTCTTGTGGCCGGCGGCATGGAATCCATGACCAATGCCCCTTACATTATGCCCAAAGCTCGCGCCGGTTACCGTATGGGCCATCAGCAAGTGTATGATCACATGTTCCTCGATGGCCTGGAAGATGCCGAAACTGGCCGTTTAATGGGATCTTTCGCCCAAGAAATGGCAGATAAAAAAGGGATTACCCGTGAAGCCATGGATGAATTCGCCATTGCTTCCTTAGAGCGTGCGCAAAAAGCCATTGCTGAGGGCTGGTTTAAAGATGAAATCGTACCCGTTACGGTAACCACTCGCCGAGGTGAAACTGTAGTGGATACAGATGAACAACCCGGCCGTGGCAGCGCTGACAAGATTCCTACGTTACGCCCCGCTTTTGCCAAAGATGGCACCATTACTGCTGCTAACGCTTCCTCCATTTCTGATGGTGCCTCAGCGTTAGTGCTCACCCGCGAGAGCGTGGCCAAGGAGCGCGGTTTAACCCCCATGGCACGCATTGTGGCCCACAGCACTAACTCTCGCCATCCTAGCGAGTTCACCATTGCTCCCATTGGTTCCATTGAAAAAGTATTAGCCAAGGCAGGCTGGAACAAAGACGACGTGGATCTCTGGGAAATTAACGAAGCCTTTGCCATGGTTACCATGATGCCCATGCAAGAGCTTGGTATTCCCCATGAGAAGGTGAACATTCATGGCGGCGCCTGTGCCTTAGGCCACCCCATTGGCTCCACTGGCTCCCGTATTATCCTGTCCTTAATTCACGCTTTACGCCGCACAGGCGGTACTAAAGGGGTAGCTAGCCTCTGCATTGGTGGCGGTGAAGCCACTGCCGTGGCCATCGAGCTTATTTAACCCCATCGCCTCGCCCAATGGGCGAGGCCACTTGCATGGAGGCCGTATGGAAATCAGTGATGCACGGCCATTACTGGCATTGGTATTCATAGGCACCGTTATGCTCATGGGCTGTCGCACCATGCCGCAAGGCACTAGTGTTCAATCCCCCCGCTTTGCCATGGAAAACACACAGCTATTAGTGGATAACACCGCTGTGGATAGCCAAGGCCAACGGCATAGCGAACAGGAAATCTTTGATGAGGTGTTTGCGCTAATTGAACAAGCTCAGCAACTCATCCTCTTGGATATGTTCCTGTTTAATGATTTCCAAGGCCCCAACCCTGAAACCCATAGGGCCTTATCCAAAGAACTCACCGATGCTCTACTAAAGAAAAAAGCCGAGCAGCCCCACCTTCCCATTATTGTTATCACCGATCCTTTTAATGAGCTGTACGGCGGGTTAAAAAGCCCTTATTTCCAGGTGCTAAAGCAAGCTGGCATTACAGTGGTAACCACTCATCTCACTGCCCTTCCCGATTCTAATCCAAGTTGGTCTTGGCTCTGGCGGGCCTGCTGTCAGTGGTTTGGGAACAATGCCCAAAAAGGTTGGCTGCCAAACCCTGTGGGCGAAGGCAAAGTGACCCTACGCACCTACCTCACGCTCATTAACTTTAAAGCTAACCATCGTAAAACCTTGGTGGTGGATGAAGGCGACCAATGGACCACCTTAGTGGCCTCAGCGAACCCTCATGATGGTAGCAGTGCCCACAGCAACACTTCGCTTC
>CALEAR010000048.1 GCA_937943665.1 uncultured Alcanivoracaceae bacterium | reverse complement strand
CCACCCGCACCCGATTTCTCTTAGAGGCTAGGATAAATAGGCTGGAAGAAATGGGCCCCACCAGCATGGCTTTCGCTGAAGGAAACCATTTATGCAAGCTTGCTTGGCACAGTGGTTTTAAGAATACCTGGTGCCGGAAACCCGCGCGGTTCCAGTGCATTGTGGAACCCTACACGGAGTTTTGCGCCCTGCAAACTCTAGCAGCTTTAAGCGCTAAATATTCAGTGGCGCAGGGCAAGTGAGAATTTCGGGCTTAAGCACCTTTTCTAGCTGCTCTTTTGTCATTAATTCTCGCTTGAGCACTTCCTCATACACACTTGTACCATTTTGGTGAGCCGCTTGCGCCACTTCAGTGGCATTGGCATAACCAATGTAAGGGTTAAGTGCGGTCACAATACCAATGGAATTGTTCACTGTGTCGCACAGCTGTTCTGTGTTAGCAGTAATGCCCTTAACGCAATTATCCGCCAAGGTGACACAGGCAGCACCTAAGTGTTTGGCGCTCTTAAATAGGCTATGCCCAATAATGGGTTCGAAGGCGTTTAGCTGCATTTGTCCGGCTTCAGCGGCCATGGTTACGGTTACATCGTTACCAATGACTTCAAAGGCCACTTGGCTTACCACTTCGGGGATCACAGGGTTAACCTTGCCCGGCATAATGCTTGAGCCGGCTTGTACCGCTGGCAGGTTAATCTCGTTGAAGCCCGCACGAGGCCCACTGGAAAGTAGGCGCAAATCGTTGCAAATCTTAGAAAGCTTGGTAGCTGCACGCTTAATGGCACCTGATACCAACACAAAGCCACCGCAATCCTGTGTGGCGGTAATCAGATCCGGTGCAGATACCAAAGGTATACCAGTGATATCACGCAGGTTAGGTACCACGCGTTGGGCAAAATCAGGGTGGGTGGCAATGCCGGTACCGATGGCGGTGCCACCAAGGTTAATTTCGCAAATATGGCCTTGGGCCTCACGCAACACACGTTCATCGCTGCGCAGCATATTCACATAGGTGGTGAATTCTTGGCCTAACGTCATGGGCACTGCATCTTGCAACTGAGTGCGGCCAATTTTTAAAACATCTTTAAATTCTTCTGCTTTAGCGGCAAAGGCTTCGCGTAAGTAGGCGATATCCCCCACTAGGCGAGTGACCTTGTGCCAAAGAGCAATTTTAAGCGCTGTGGGATAAACATCGTTAGTGCTTTGGCCAAAGTTAACGTGCTCGTTGGGGTGAAGGTATTTAAACTCTCCCTTCTTGTGGCCCATGATTTCCAGTGCACGGTTGGCAATCACCTCGTTGGCGTTCATGTTGGTGGAGGTGCCTGCACCGCCTTGAATCACGTCCACCACAAATTGATCATGCAATTCACCAGCAAGAATTTCATCGCAGGCTGCCACAATGGCCTTGGTGCGCTCATCGTTCAGTACGCCAAGTTCGTTGTTGGTAATGGCCGCCGCCTTTTTTATGCTAGCTAGGGCACGCACGAGGTCGGGGTAAATAGAAACCGGCACCTCGGAAATGGGGAAGTTCTCTGTGGCGCGTAGCGTATGCACACCGTAATACACGGAGTTGCACAGTTCACGGTCGCCCACTAGGTCGTGTTCAATGCGAGTGTCTGGTGTTTGATTCATGTGGGGTGTTTATCTCTCAGCAAAAATTAAGAAGGCAATGATAAACTAAATTCGCCTAAAACCAAAAAGTTAAGGTGCTAGGCAAGGTTAAGGTGCCTGCCAAACAGCCATGGCAGCTTGCCTTCGGGAACCACAGTATAAAAAGCATTTTAGGTGGCTGAAAAGTATTTTTTTCTTATTGGGCCTATTTTTTTCGGCGCAAATTATCACAAATCACCGCCGTGGCCACTGCCACATTTAAGGATTCCGCATTTCCATAGGCTGGAATGGTAATAGGGTGGGTAACAAACTCAGCTAAGGAGGGGTGAATGCCATGGGCTTCGCTGCCCATTAATAGCACGCCGCCGTGGGTGCTGGGCGTAAAATCGTGTACGCTTTTGCCGCTTAAGTAAGCACCGAGCACAGGGGTGTGGGGGGGCAAGCCCGCTAAAAAATCCTCTAGAGGTTGGTAGCTCACTGATACCCGCAAGAAGGAG
>CALEAR010000047.1 GCA_937943665.1 uncultured Alcanivoracaceae bacterium | reverse complement strand
TATTTGAGCAAATCAAAGCGGATTATGAGCGTGTGACCGCCGGCTTAAATTTGGCCAATGTATTTTTTGTGCCCGTGTCGGCCTTGAATGGCGACAATGTGGTGAATGCCAGCCACGAGATGTCATGGTACCAGGGCCAAACCTTGCTAGAGATTTTAGAAACCGTGGAAGTGCATGGCCAAGAAAACCTCACTGAACTGCGTTTCCCAGTGCAATACGTGAACCGCCCTAATATTGATTTTCGTGGTTATTGCGGCACCTTAGCCAGTGGTGTGTTGCGCCCTGGGGATGCGGTTACCGTATTGCCTTCAGGGGTAAGTTCCAAGATCAAAGCCATTCATGTGTATGAGGGTGAGATTCCTGCCGCTTATCCTGGGGATGCCATTACCGTTACCTTAGAGGACGAAGTGGATATTTCCCGTGGGGATACCTTAGTGCACAGCCATGCAGTGCCCACCACGGGGCAGCATTTTAACGCCCATTTGGTGTGGCTGCATGAAAACGCCCTCGTGCCTGGGCGCGAATACTTGATTAAGCTTGGCACCCGCACCACACAAGCGGTGGTGCGCAAGGTGTACGAGGAAATCAACATTAACGAGCTCACCCGCCAAGCGGTGGAGCCAGGGCAAGGCTTGGCCCTTAATGCCATTGGCCGTTGCGAGCTAGAAGCGGTGGAGCCCTTGATTTTGGAACCTTACCAAGATCACCCTGCCACAGGTGCCTTTGTGCTCATCGACCGTTTAAGCAACCTTACGGTGGCGGCGGGTATGGTGGAGGAGCGCATTAGCCGCGAAGCCACCAATGTGCGCTGGCACGAACACACCGTTACCGCTGCCCAGCGGGCTGCCCTCAAGCAGCAAAAGCCTTGCTTGCTGTGGTTCACTGGCTTAAGTGGCTCGGGTAAATCCACCCTGGCTAATGCCTTAGATGTGGCCCTCACCGAGCGTGGTTACCACACTTACTTGCTCGATGGCGATAACGTGCGCCACGGTCTGTGCAGTGATTTAGGGTTTAGCGAACAGCACCGCGAGGAAAACATTCGTCGCGTGGGCGAGGTGAGCCGTCTGTTCACTGATGCGGGATTAATTGTGCTGAGCGCCTTTATTTCCCCCTTTGCAAGTGATCGCGACACAGTGCGACGCTTGTTCCCCGAGGGTGAGTTTATTGAAGTGTTTGTGGATACCCCCCTTGAGGTATGCGAAGCACGAGACCCCAAAGGGCTTTACCAGAAAGCCCGTGCGGGCGAAATTCGCGATTTCAC
>CALEAR010000046.1 GCA_937943665.1 uncultured Alcanivoracaceae bacterium | reverse complement strand
CCGTGCTAGAAGAGCTCAAACAACATCAGCATCGCACCGTAGATAACTTATACAGTGCGCGTTTGGCACAATTCCAGCAGCAATGGGCGGAAAATAGCCTCCAAGTGAGCGAAGAAGAAAACGAGCAGTACCATGCTTATGTGAAGGCCTGCGAAGAGCACTTACAAGCTTATGAGCAAGAAAAAGCCGCCCTAGCCGCCCGAGAACATGCTAAGCAGCAGCAAGGCATCACCCTTGAGGATTACCAAAGCACCTTAACACGTTTTAAAAGTCCTGAGTGGGAACAGGAATACGGCCGCATTACGGCAGCCCTTACCCTGCTAGAACGGCAGTGGCAACAACTTAGCAGCTACTATCATCATAAGGAGCGTCAGGCACGCTTTGCCGCCTTACAGGAACAATGGCAAGACATAAAAAGCACAGCAGAACGCTATTTCGCCGCCAAAGATGCAGAAAATGACGCATCACTTGTGGCCCTGCGCGAGCAATGGCCTGCCACCATGCATTTGCCCAGCGCCCTGCTCACCGAAGAGGAAGCAGAAACCGCTGTTCAGCAAACGCCTGCGGAAGAGGCTGATGAACCTGCACCTGTGGTGGATGAACCCCCCTATGAGCCACAAAAAGATAAGCTTTTCTTCCAGCTGCGCAGCGCCTTGCGCCGCCGCAACCTGCGCCACGCCAACCGCCTTTGGTTGCGCTTTGAAAATGAGCAGGAGAAGACCTACTCCAGCGCCCGTGCGCAACGATTCCAAGGCTTAAGCGAGGCCCTTAAAGAGCTGCAGGATTGGCACAACTTTGCCGCCGAACCTAAAAAAGAAGCCCTGTGTGAACGCATGGAGGCTTTAATTGAAGAACCCTTAGACCCAGAGGAAAAAGCCAATGCCATTCAGGCGCTTCACCATGAGTGGCGTGAGCTTATGTCCTCTGACCAAGAGGCAGATCAAGCGCTATGGGATCGCTTCAAAGCCGCATCCGATGCAGCCTACGAGCCCTGCCGCGAGCACTTTAAAGAATTAGATGCAGAGCGAGCCGCCAAGCTTGAAGAGCGCCAAGCCCTTTGTGCACAGCTAGATGCCCTGTTGGAAAAAACGCAACAGGAAGAGGCCCCCGATTGGCACGGCTTATTCACTATTCGCCGCCAAGCCCCAGAGGCTTATTTTGCCATTGAGCCCGTGCGCTATACCGATGCCCGCGAAACAGACCAGCGCTTTAGCCAGCTGCTAAAACAAATGGATGAGGCTCTGGCACGGGTAACAAAGGCCCACATCCCTTTACACGAGGCGCTCATTGAAACAGCCCAAGGCCTGGCTGCTGAAGAAACACCCAATGGCCAAGCCTTGCGCGAACTGCAGCAACAATGGCGTGCACTGCCTTGGCTACACCCGCGCCAATATCGCCGTTTGCACAAGCGGTTCCGCAGCATTATGGATGCCGCCTTTGCCAACATTAATGAACAACGCGAGCAAGCCAGCGAGCAACACGCCGCCAACAAAGCCGCCCTAGAGGAAGCCATGCATACCTTTAAGGCCCAGATGGAAGAAATGCCCTTGCCCGCCCTTAAAGAAGCGGTTTCTGGCCTACAGGCTTTGCCTTGCCCGCCTCGTGAAAAAACACTGGCCAAGGAGCGTGATGCCCTAGTACAACAAGGCCGCGAACGTATTAAACAATGGCCATTGCGTGAACAATGGCAAGCCTTAGTGACGCAAATTGAACAGGCGCCCACCCAAGAAGCCAATGGCACCACCCCCACAGTGGTGATTGCCATTGAGGCGCTATGCGAGGTGGAAAGCCCAGAGGAAGATAAAACCCAGCGCTTTGAATGGCAGCTAGAACAATTACCCAAGCTCATGAAGCAAGGCCAAAGCCACCCTGTACAGCGAGTGGCCGCCCTGTTACAAAACAATGAAGCAGAGCTCACAGCAGGGCTAGCGAGCCACCACCAAGCACGTATACTAAAAGCACTCAGCGCCATAAAACCCTAAGGAGCACACCATGTTCACACATCGCCTACTGGTATTGGCCACCGCGGCCACGCTAACCGCCTGTGCGAATACCTCACAGGTGCATAGCCAACATGTTTACCCCTCCACAGCCGCGGACACATGGGCCATTCATGCGCAAACCGTGGAGCCTGAACATCGCGGCCTTTGGGAGAAGGCGTGCACTAAAGCTTGGGAAAAGGCTGGGCTAAATGCCACCCCCGCTGCCACCCTTTGGCCCAATGGCGAAGTGCAACGTGAGCACCTGGAACAGGCTAAAGCCGCTGGGTTTACCCAACTTCTGGTGCTAGATACCCGCGGCTTGTTATTAAGCAACCCCTACCTTGACGAGCCCTCCACCCTCGCCTACGAGCGAAACTCCAACACAGGCGGGCAAGACAAGTTTAAAACCTACCGCGACCAAGTGGATGACAACCTCCCCCAACAAGAAGTGAGCGTGGAGGTGTACCCCCTCAATAGCGCCAGCAGCAAGCCGCAGCACCTCACCGTGGATAGCCACGAAGCCAACGAGCTGCACAAAATTGCCCGCAGCCAGTGCCAGGCCTTAGCGGAGTTTGTAAAGCAAGGCCAAAGGCCCTAGGCCAAGGCCTCAACGCCTTGGGGGGCATCCACATAAGTGGCCACATCGGTGATGTATTCCGGGTGGCCATATTCCCCTAACAAGCGCTTAATACGACGGATGAGCCATTGATCCGCCACGGGCTCAAGCCCCGGCACTTGAATGGCCGCCAAGTGGCCTAAAATTTGCGGCGTAATATAAGCACTTACGGCACCCGCAAGCACATGATCTAACACAGTGGGCTCCACCCCCATGAGTTTTGCCTTCGCCTTATCACTGCCACGCAAAAATACCCGCTGGAAATACACCTTAGAAAAGCTCTTTTCCATTTGGTTATAAATACGGCTGCGCCAACGTTTATCCTTTGGCCGATAAGCACTCATGGTGGAACGCACCAAGGCACCACAGGTGTCTTCATCGTAGCCATCACGCAAGGTACCCGCGTAGGTAATCATATGCTCAAAAATGGCGTGGGGCTCGCGGGGTAATAAATCTTCAGGCAAACCAAGCAAATAACTCTGGTAGCGGCATAATTCCACCGTGCCTTTTTGCCTATCCGTGAAGTGCTTTTTGCCTGAGGACACCACCTCAAACGCATTGATAAAGGCCGCAATCATCCCCGCAGGCATTTGGTCCACTTGCGGAATAGGAAT
>CALEAR010000045.1 GCA_937943665.1 uncultured Alcanivoracaceae bacterium | reverse complement strand
ACTACGATCATTAATTCAATTAAGGTAAAACCTTTTTGTACTTGTTTCATGGTTGTTTCTCCATCCATTCCACTTTAGTTAGAGTTGTTAACTCCCCCGGTTACTTCACTACTGCCCCCAGAGCGAGCGTGTAAGGGAAATTTATCCGCATTTGCGGGGAGTGGCAAACATAATAAAGGGTATTTTGGGGATTTTGTGTGCTCTTGGTGGTTTTTTGTGATTAGTTTCTAATTTAGTACAAACTGGGTGCCAAAAAGTTGGAGCCTTATGCCATAAATTGGCAGTTTTTTGTCGAACCAGAGCTCTTTTTGTATGACACAGTTCACAAAAACCACCTAGGTGAGCAGCCAATACAGCACCACTGCCCAAAAACCCACCAACAACAACGCCACCAGCAGCAGGGCAAGCAAGGGGTACTTTACATAGCGTTTTATCCATTTATCGGCGGAGGCCTCGCTCTGTTGGCGCGCCTCTTGGGGGAGGCGCTTCACCACTTGGCTTACGCCAAAGGGCACAATAATTAAATCATCCAACAGGCCAAGCACGGGCACAAAAATGGGTATTAGATCTATGGGGCTTAGCAAATACAAAGCCAACAACAGGCTTGCCACCTTTAAATACCAAGGGGTGCTGGGGTGGCGCACCGCATAGGCAAGCACCACCACCTCTCGGCGAAAGCGTAAAAAACGTTGGCGTATGAGTTGTGTGAATTTTGCCATGGTGTGCCTCTTGGGTTAAAAATCGGCGCTAATGCTGGCCATTACATGGCGGCCAGGTAGGGGGTAGCGCCAGGCATCCCCTTGTGGATCGAGCAAGCCCACATCATAGGCGTGGCGGTCTTGCAGGTTATACAGCCCCACCGTAAAGGCCAGCTGCTGCCAGCGGGCGGTGGCGGAGATATCGCTCCAATTATAGCCGCGCTGGCGGGGCTGGGCGTTGGTGTTATCGTTGGCATAAAAGCGGCTGCCGTAATAGCGCTGGGCAAAGGCCACATCCAACCAGGGCAGTGCGCGCCAGTTTAGCTCTGCATAGCCGGTGCGCCTGGGGGTGTTGGGCACGGCTTTGCCCTTAAGGGTGCCCTCGGCAAAGGTGGTTTTTTGTACGGTGGCATTCAAGGTTAGCCACAGGCCCTCATCAAGCCGCCAACGGCTGTTCAGGCTAAAGCCCTTGTGGCGCACCTTATCTTGCCACTGGCGAAAGCGGTTTTGGGCCACATCGTAATAAAAGCCTCTGTGGTGTTCGCCATACCAATAACTTAAAGCAGAGCGTTGGCCCTGATGTTGCCAGGCCAAGGTGCCGCTATACAGGCTGCCCTTGGCGGTGTGGGCCAAGGGCGCCTGCCCTAGCAAGAGGGGGGCGGCTTGTTCTTGCCGGGCTGCGCTTAGGTGCAGGTGTAAAGGCGCCGCAAGGCGAAACTGCACTTCCCCTTCGTACTGGTGCAGGTGCTTTTTAGGGGTGTTATTGCCCTGCCAATCCTCTTGGCGCAGGGCATCTTGCCGGGCGGCTAAAGTGGTGGCCATCCAAGGGGTAACTTGGCTGCGCCACTGCCCATAGGCCCCAAGCTGGCGTTGGCGGGCCTTTGGAGCCTGTTCTCGGTTTTCATAGGTGGTTTGGTGGAGTTCGCCGCCCACTTCCCAAGCATGGGCC
>CALEAR010000044.1 GCA_937943665.1 uncultured Alcanivoracaceae bacterium | reverse complement strand
TACGAGATCAGATCTGGTGACTGGAGTTCAGACGTGTGCTCTTCCGATCTAAGGCAGGGTTAGCAAGGGGATCCATCATGCCAATGAGGGTTTGCCCCTCGGTGAGTTGGGCTAAATCCTCATCTGCGTTGGCGTGTGCATAGCCTGGGGTTTGTACTTGCAGTAGGAGTTGGCTTTGGGAATATACAGTGGCGCGATCTGTTAGGGTGGCGCCGGCTGCTTCGTATTCGTTATCAGGGTATCCCGCTAAGAGCCCTGCTTCTTTTTCAAACAGAATCTCTATTTTGGGAGATATTTTTTTTATTGCCACAACGTTTGCGGGTGTTAGGGCCACACGTTGTTCGCCGGGTAAACTTTCCTTGGGAACACCGATTTTCACCTAGGTTACCCCCTCTCAAATAAGTGGTTACAGAATAGTGTTATAACAGCAAGCAATGAGTTTATGCCTTGATTTATCAAGGCTTCACGCTTGCACAAGCGCCATAACATAACCAGATAGCTAAAGATTAGCAACCGCTCACGGGCGGATTCATTGACATATTCGGCAAGGTTTGGCGTAAAAAGCCTACTCTTTGAGCAGGCTTGCCACGAGCGCTTTATCTTCAGCCTCATTCAGGGGCAAGAAGGGTTCGAGCAGGGTGTTGCCTCGAATTTCAGAGCGCATCACATGCAAGAAAGTATAGGCGCCTAAGAGTTTTCTCACCAAGAAAATAAACTCCTTTGGCGGCACATCAAAATGAATGGATAACGCATTTCGCCCAGCTCGGCCCATAACGCGAGAGGGCAAATCACTTTCGCCCCACATGTATTCTAAATTGCTATTAAGTACTTGTTTGGGAACGGGAAATTTTTCTGGATCCTGAAGGGGCTCCACCGCTTCGAAGCACATTTCCGCAAAATCATTCAGCACACGGGTAGGTACATTTTTATTCATAAAGCCTAATGCCCGCATGGCACGCGCCAAACGCTCTTTATCCTGATGCCAAGAAGCGCGGATCATTTCTCGGCCTGGGCCAAGGGTACTGTGCTCAAAGTCTCGAATGGCACCGAAATCTAGTAGGACAATTTGATCCTTGGCTGCAGGAGAATCATCTAAACGCAATAAATAATTGCCAAAGTTAGGATCCGTTTGCATTTTGTTCCACTGGAATACTTCCATGCAGCATAATTCCATAATGGCGCGGCCAATGTTATTGCGGCGCTCTTGGGAAAGGGCATCCACATCCACCTCAGTGATGGGAGTACCTTCCTCATAGGTCATGCATAGAATGTTGTGGGTGGAGTATTCAGGCACCACTGTGGGCACCACAAAGCGCGGATCATCTTTTAACAGTTCGCGGAAATACTCAGTGGTGTGTGCCTCTAAATCGTAATCCACCTCTCGTTTGAGCATATCGCGGATTTCATCGAGCCAATCATTAAACTGCTCTGTAATTGGCACTAAACGGCTAAGCTTGAGTAGACGCACCAAGGCGCGTAAATCGGAATCAATGGCATCAGCCACCCCTGGATACTGCACCTTAAGCACCAAGGGCTTACCATCGGACTTGCGTACGGCCTTGTGCACCTGTGCGAGGGAGGCGGCACCCAAGGGGGTACGTGAAATGTCTAAATCCGCCAACTTCATATCCCCAAGCTCCATTTGTAAATGGCGGAACATGGTAGGCCAGGCTAGGGCTGTGGTTTGGCTTTCCAGGGTATGTAGAGCAGCGGTGACTTCCTCGGGTAAAAAGTGTTCACCAAACAGGGCCATCATTTGGCCAATTTTCACCACAGAGCCTTTTAATTTGCCCAACTCATCCACTAACTCTTGGGCCTGCTGAGAAAGTATGGCTTTGCGCCTTTCTTCGCGCTTATCTTTAGAGGTGAATAGGGTGCCAGCGGAAAGGGTGGCATATTTAGCGCCAGCGAAAATACCCGCTGTGGCCATGGATAAGCGGCGCTCAAAGGAACCTGTTTTCACTCGTTTAACTGTTTTACGATCCATTGGTATTGCCTCCCAATTGCTTTATTTGGCCTGCTCGTCTTCACTGAATAGTTGGATTAAATCCGCCAATATCATGGCGCTTTCCACTAAATAGGCATCCTCATTGGGATCCTTATCACTGGTGTCATAGGCCACTTCTTCCTGTTCATCTTGCTTATTGAGTTCTTTAATATCCTTTAAGGGGGCTTCACCAAGGGCTTTGCGCTTTGTATTTTCAATGGCTAAGCGCTTGTCATTAAGGGCTTGCCACTCTGCCTTGCGGCGCTTTTCATTGAGGCTCACATGGGTTTTGTTGCGTTGCTCTTGCATTAGTTCTAATTGCGCAAGCACATAGTTAAATTCAGGATTATCAGCAATGCGCTTAGCATGGGCTTTCTTGAGCGCGGGCAAATAATCACTGAAATCGAAAATGCGTTCATAATCGGTGGGCTCAATATTATCCCAGGGTAGGGCATTGGGCAGAGCACTCTCTCCGATATCTTTTTTATCCACGAGGAAGGGGAACTTGATATCTGGCTCAATGCCGCGGTTTTGGTTGCTGGCGCCGGACACACGATAAAACTTTGCTTGGGTGAGCTTAAGTTGACCATGGTTTAAGGGCAGCAAGGCTTGCACAGTGCCTTTGCCAAAGGTGTCATCGCCAAGTACTAGGGCACGGCCATAATCTTGCATGGCGCCGGCAAAAATTTCAGAGGCAGAGGCGGAGAAGCGGTTCACCAACACTGTCATGGGACCATCATAACGAATGCCCACATTTTGGCCTTTTTCCACGCGTACACGGCCGCGGGCATCACGCACTTGCACCGTGGGGGCACTGGGTATAAAGAGGGACACTAGCTGGTTCGCTTCGTGCAGTGAACCCCCCCCGTTATTGCGCAAATCCATAATCAACCCATCAATGCCTTCCTCATCGTTAGCAATATCTAAGAGCAACTTAGCCACATCGCGGGTGGTGCTAGTGTAGTTAGGATCACCCTTGTGATAGGCATCAAAATCAATGTAAAAAGCGGGCAGGGTAATAATAGCAATACGGCGTTCTGGGGTATTATCGGTGGCGGGGATTGTAATAAAGTGCTTTTTAGCGGCTTGTTCCTCAAGCATCACCTTATTACGCTCGATTTCTATTTCACGGGTGTTGTGTTCAGATACGCTACCGGCGGGAATTACTTCTAAACGCACCTTGGTGCCCTTGGGCCCACGAATCAGATCCACCACTTCATCCAAGCGCCAACCAATGACGTTTACAATATCTTCACCTTCTTGGCCCACGCCCACAATGCGGTCCGCCACTTGCAGTTGGCCACCCTTGGCAGCTGGGCCACCAGGCACCATGCTAACCACCTTGGTGTATTCATCATCGGCCTGTAGTACAGCGCCAATGCCCTCAAGGGAGCGGCTCATATTAATGTTGAAGTTTTCAGAGGTGCGAGGGGTGAAATAGCTAGTATGTGGGTCATACACCTGGCCGAGGGCATTCACATAAAACTGAAACACGTCTTCTGCACTGTTTTGTTTTACGCGCTTTTTTTGGCTCTTATAACGGCGGGTGAGGCGCTTGTGCACTTCATCATCTTCTACGCCATCGAGGCGCATGGAGATAATGGCATGAGCTAGACGCTTGTTCCACAACTCATCTAGCGCTTCGCGGGAGTCAGCCCAAGAGGCCTCTTTACGATCTATAAGGATTTCTTCGTCTTCATTGTACTCGAGGGTAGGCAAGCCCTCTTCAAGCTGTTTGAGCAAGTAATCTAAACGCTCCACCACACGTTCTTGGTAGAGGTTAAAAATATCAAAACCAGGAGTTAAATTGCCTTTTTTCAGTTGCTCGTAGGCCACCTCACGATAGGGAGCCATTTTTTTAATGTCGTCGTTTAAAAAATAGATTTTGTTAGGGTCTAAATCATTAATATAACGATCTAAAAACGCGTCGGTAATGGTTTCATCATCTAAGCTGCGGTAGTGGCTTTTTAGCCGGCTCACAATGTTTTTAGCGGTGGTGCTATGAATATCTTCAGGCTGAAGTTCAGCCTGTGTGCTAATGGGATCAATGTCGGGGGCTTTGCTGAAAGCACCGGTTACTTGCATGGCAAGGCCCACACATAATGCAGCGATGATCACATAACGAAAGGGGGAGAGATGTCGCACCATAAAAAAATCCATACTAAACAACGTTAGCTTGTGAGTATAAGCTAAGGTGAATGCTTGATACCAATCCAGTGTACGCTAAGGAAGACATGGGTCTCAGCTTTGTAACCACCATAACTGATGAGTATCTTGTTTTGCTATTCCGTCTTCTTCTAATTTAATTAAATGAGCCCACAGCGAGTATTGTGCCACAGGATGAAGCAGGGGTGGGGTATCTGCATAGGCAATTGCTACTAATTGTGTAAGGCTTTGCCCTTTCTCTGGGCTTAACGCCGCTAACACTTTTTTCTCACGGGCAAGGCGGTGCTCAATGATACGTTGAATATAAGCCTGGGGCTCGGGAATCAGGTTGCCGTGGCCTGGGGCAATGTGTTTTAAGTGTAGGGGTTGTAGCTTTTTTAAAGAGGTCAAATAGGCCGACATGGAGCCTGAAGGAGGGGCCACCACCACTGTGGAGCCCTCAATTAAATGATCCCCAGTGAAAAGCAAACCCTCTTTTTCATGGAAAAAGCACAAGTGGTTTCCCACATGGCCAGGGGTGCTTACTGTAATGAGTTTTTCGTTGTTTATTAATGGGATGGTGCTCCCATCTTCAAGTACAACATCAGGTTTCCATTGCTCATCCTGCAAGCCATCATCGGGGGCTGGCTGCCCTAAGCGCAGGGCTTGAGGAAAGTGGGTTAATAAGGCCTGGCTGCCAGGCGAGTGATCCCTATGGGTATGGGTGACAACAATGTGGGTAATAGGGCGTTTAAGGGTATGGCTTGCCTGCACAATGGCTGCCACGTGGGTGGCATCCTCAGGGCCAGGGTCTAGCACCAGTAAGCCCGTATCTGTGGCCAACAAATAGGTGTTGGTGCCAGGGCCTGTCATCATGCCAGGATTCGGGGCGAGCAAGCGCCAAATATTAGGAGCAATGGGGGTGAGTTCACCTGCCACAAGTGGTAGTTGCATTATTCTCTCATTATTCATTAAAGCGCCACAGGCCAGATTCACCTGAGGGCTGTTTATAACCACGGGCCTGCACAATGGATACCAGATAGCGCACAGAATCAGCCTGATTCCCCGCTAATGCGGGTAACCTTACCACTTCGCTCACCGGCACAGCACCTTGTGGGTTAATG
Organism: uncultured Alcanivoracaceae bacterium; assembly: GCA_937943665.1. Taxonomy (GTDB): domain Bacteria; phylum Pseudomonadota; class Gammaproteobacteria; order Pseudomonadales; family Alcanivoracaceae; genus CALEAR01. The sequence goes on along the minus strand of CALEAR010000044.1, from coordinate 2,635 downwards.
TGGCGTCTTATGACTAGCGATGTACTATCCTGTGATTTGCAGCCTTGTGTTGCATTACAGAGCTGGCGCTCCACTTGCAGGGTAACCACAGCCACAGCCTCTTCACTGCGATTATAAAGAGTGCCGTTCACCCGCAAGCCCGTTTCTAACGCTTTGGTGTTTTCTAATTCAAAAGCGAGTTCCTCGTGGGGAAGGGTAACTAAGGCTTGCTGGCTCCCTTGCCAAGCACCAATGCCAAAAAGAATACCAAACACTACAAGCCCCGCACACACCAAACCAAAAAGTCGACGATCTAACCGCCATGTGCTCCATAGCACCAGTAAAACAGCAGCTGTTAGCCCAGCTACAAGAATAAAACGCCACATATTAAAACCTACTCGTTAATGGAATACAGGGCCTTCTATTTATGCGTATAATAGCGCCATGGTTAAGGAGCGAAACAATGTTAATGGTAATTTCTCCCGCTAAGTCCTTAGATTATACCTCTGAGTATCCGAATTATCCTGCCACTGAGCCACGGCAACTGCCGCAAAGCCAAGCGTTGGTAGATATATTGGCGAATTATACCCCCGCAGAATTAGGCTCTTTGATGAAGATCAGTGATAAGCTGGCGGATCTAAACGCTGGGCGCTTTCAGAGCTGGCAGTTACCCATGCAAGCGCCTGAGGCTAAGCCCTGTATTTACGCCTTCACCGGCGATACCTATGTGGGGCTAGCCATTAATGAACAATCGCAAGCCACTGTAGAGCGTTTACAGGAACGCTTACGGATCCTTTCGGGGCTTTATGGTTTGCTTAGACCTTTAGATCTTATGCTGCCGTATCGATTAGAAATGGGCACCCGCTTAGCTAACCCAAAAGGAAAGAACCTGTATGAATTTTGGGGTGATAGCATCACAGCATTGCTCAACCAAGATTTAGCCGAGCAGGGGAGCCACACCTTACTGAATTTGGCCTCCAATGAATATTTTAAGGCGATTAATCCTAAGTCGTTGAAAGCACAGGTGGTTACTCCTGTTTTTCAGGATGAGAAGAACGGCCAATATAAGGTCATTAGTTTTCATGCGAAGAAAGCCCGTGGTGCCATGGCTGCGTGGGTGGCCCAGCAGGGCATAGAAAAAGTGGAGGATTTGGCGCAATTTAATTGGCAGGGCTATGCCTTTGTGCCTGAACTTTCCACAAAAGAGGCGCCCTTGTTTAGGCGCCCCGAAGCGGTTTAGCTTTCTTTCATATAGCTTTCTCTCAGGGTGGTAAGGCAGGGGATCTTGATTTCTCTGCCGCTTACCTCGAGTAATTCACTCTTATTTAATCGTGTGAAAATTCGGCTTACGGTTTCCACTGCTAGCCCTAAATAGTTACCGATATCATAGCGCGACATGGGCAGGCGGAATTCATTGCCAGATAAGCCGCGGCGGCGATGACGTGCAGAGAGTGAAAGCAGTAAGGCGATCACTCTTTCATCCGCAGAACGCTTACTCAATAAGCGATGAAGGGTTCTGTCTTTGTAGATTTCTTCACTCATAATGCTAAAAAAGTGCTGCTGTAGCGAAGGAATTTTCACCGCTAACTCGCCAAAGCGTTTGAAGGGGATTTCGCACACAGTGGAAGTTTCTAAAGCCACTGCCGTGGAAGTGTGTTCCTGCTGACTAATGCCTTCCAAGCCAAGGATTTCGCCCGGTAAATAAAAGCCTGTTACCAGTTCTTCGCCATCGGGGGCGAGGCTGTAGGTTTTGATGGCGCCACTGCGCACAGCGTAAACGGATTCAAATGGGCTTGAAGCATGGTAAAGGGTTTCCCCGCGCTTAATGGAACGTCCACGGCGAACGATGCGATCAATTTCGTCTAACTGCTCAGGGCTAATAGCAGACGCCAAACAAATAGGGCGAAGACTGCATTTTTCGCAACTCACTTCACGTTTGAACATAGCGTTACCTTTTGGTTGTTGGCATTCGGTGCTACGCCATGGGCGCAGCACATGAATCTTGTGCAGAAAGTAAACTTTAATGGAAACTTGTCCTAGATCATATAAAAAACATGGGAAATATTGATCTGAGTCAGTATTTGTAGTGCTGACTCATAAATGAAGGGGGTGTTTCCTAAGGGTTAAGCATCGTTGCATTTATGTGATTTAACATAATATATATTATGCGAACTTGTATATGGGGCTAAGCCTTAGCCCAGCAGCTTCTAGTTCTGCATTTTCTGCATTCGCTGATACAGTGGTTTTAGCCGTTTATACATGGGCGCATATATGGTGTTAATAATGTGCTGATATTGTGCGTGTGTGCGTGAATCTGGATAAAACACCTGCTGTTGGTGGCACATGGCCTGTACCGCTTCTTCGTGGTTGGCATAAACCCCTGTGCTCACTGCTAAGCTCATGGCTGCGCCTAGGCCTGTGGCTTCCTGAGTGTGAATGCGCACCGCAGGAATGCCAAACACATCGGCGGTTATTTGCATAATCGCATCGCTTTGAGAGCCACCGCCGGTGATGCGTAGCTCTTTTATGGGGCTTTTTTGACGCTGTTCTAAGGTATTAGCCCCCACAAATAAGGCGTAAGCAATACCCTCCACAATGGCTCTGTAAAGGTGTGCTTTAGTGTGGCTATCATCAAACCCTATGATGGCCCCCTTGG
>CALEAR010000043.1 GCA_937943665.1 uncultured Alcanivoracaceae bacterium | reverse complement strand
GCCAGGTGGCCGGCTCGCCCAATGCCACCACCAAAGGCACAATATGTTCGCTAAATAACAGGGTGGAACCCCATAAAAAACTATAATCTTGGGTAAGCAGCTTTAACCATAGCCCCACCCAAAGTCCCAACATCAGCATTAGCCATAATGCATGGGTAATCACACTGGCTAGCCATTGGCTCGCCCCCTGTCGATGAGCAAAGGTTACCAGTGCTTGCACCAAAGGAGCCTTTTTACGACCACTAAGCCACTCCATAACATCAAAGAGCCACTGACCTTGATTCCCATGGCTTTGCCACGCCATCAACACACACCAAATGAGCATGGCAAGGCCATTCAGTCCCACAAACAGTAATACAGCCCATAGCAGATTCACCTGCCCATTACTTTCTGCCAGAAAGCCCACACTGGTGGCACCTCCCACTAGCAGCATCACTATGCCTGCCAGTATTAATACGCGCTGATACCAACGCAGTATTTGCTCTTGCTGCTTTTCATACCCAAGGGCTTGCGCGAGCAATACTGCTCTTGCTATTAGTGCTTCACGCCAAGGCAATTGTTGTGCAGCCACTTGCTGATTCACCACAGCATCATCAAAGCGCCCGCGTTCCGCCTCCTGCAAGCGCACGGCCTCTGCAAGCCAATAATCACGCCATGGATGTCCCACAGATAAGAAAAACCACCCTAAAAATTGTTTTAATGCATGCATTACCTACCCCAATCTCAGGCATTTGCCTACAATACCCTTTTCAACGTTGTTTAAGGGATGCTCCATGGCTATTACGCTAAGTCTTATTGTTGCCACCGCTCATCATAATGTAGTGGGTTTAAATAATCGCATGCCTTGGCATCTACCCAAAGACCTTCAATATTTTAAAGCCACCACCATGGGAAAGCCCATGATTATGGGCCGCAAAACATGGGATTCCATTGGCCAGCGCCCCCTGCCCGGACGCCCCCACTTCATTATTACTCGACAAGAAACCCTGTCGGTGCAAGGTGCCACCAAGGTGGCGAGCCTTCAAGAGGCCATAACAGCCGCAACACAGTGGATTGAAGAAAACAAAGGGCCACAGGAAATTATGATTATTGGCGGGGGTGAAATTTATCGTCAAGCACTACCATTAGCGCAGCGAGTTTATCGCACCTTAATTGAATTAGATGTGGAAGGAGATACCTACTTTCCTGCCCTAGAGGAAAGCCATTGGGAATTGGTGAGCAACCGCTCTGTGGCACAAGAAGGGGAATATCCAGCGCATCATTATCAGGTGTGGGAACGTCGTTAATGTTGCTGAAGGGCTTGTTCGTGGGCCTCAATGGCCGCATAACACTGTTCAGCGGTGAACCCGCGGTATTGTAAAAAGCGTAATTGCCGGGCTTTTTCCCTTTGATCCGTGATGGGCTTATTAGCAAAGCGGCGCTGATGGGTTTCCACCGCATGCTCAAACCAATCCACTTGGGCTTCATCGAGTAACTTTTGTATTAGCTCATCACTGAGCCCCTCTTGGCGAAGCGCCTGCTGTATTCGCATTATGCCTTGGCCACGCCCCAAACGATACCGCAGCAAAATACCACCAAAGCGTTCATCATTCAGATAGTTTTGCTCCGCAAGCCACGCTAGTGTGTGTTCCACATCTTCTGAGCTGGCCTCAGGGAAACGCCGATAAATGCGCTCCCTTAAGCCTTTCACAGAAAACTCGCGCCGCCCTAACCAACCAAGGGCAGCGCGCTTTAACGTGGCCAAAGAAACTTCTTCCGCAACCATTACTCTTCGTTAACGGCCTCAGGCTGGGGTGCTTCTTCCAACACAGCTTCCTCATTGCCCACGGGTGGGAGCAATTGCGCACGAATTTGTGCTTCCACTTCATCACGAATCTGCTGATGATTATCTAGGTAATCGCAGGCATTTTGCTTCCCTTGGCCAATGCGCTCACCTTGGTAGGAATACCAAGAACCCGCCTTATCCACTAGGCCTAGCTGCACCCCCATATCCAAAATCTCACCGGTATTGTTAATACCGCTACCATAAAGAATTTGGAATTCTGCTTGCTTAAAGGGTGGGGCCACCTTGTTTTTCACCACCTTCACACGGGTTTCGTTACCCGTAATTTCATCGCCCTGCTTCACCGCGCCAATGCGACGAATATCCAAACGCACGGAGGAATAGAACTTCAACGCATTTCCGCCCGTGGTGGTTTCAGGGTTACCAAACATCACACCAATCTTCATGCGAATTTGGTTAATAAAAATCACTAAACAGTTGGCGTTTTTTACCGAGCCCGTGATTTTACGAAGTGCCTGGCTCATTAGGCGCGCCTGCACCCCCACGTGGTGATCACCCATTTCACCTTCGATCTCGGATTTAGGCACCAATGCGGCCACCGAGTCCACCACCACCACATCCACGGCACCAGATCGCACCAGCATGTCTGTGATCTCTAGGGCCTGCTCACCGGTATCGGGTTGGGAAACTAATAAATCATCCACATTCACACCAAGCTTTTCAGCATAGTGAGGATCCAAGGCATGTTCAGCATCCACAAACGCACAGGTGGCACCTTGCTTTTGTGCTTGGGCAATGGTGGAAAGGGTAAGAGTGGTTTTACCGGAAGATTCAGGCCCATAAATTTCCACAATACGGCCTTTAGGCAAACCGCCAATACCAAGCGCGATATCTAGCCCTAAAGAGCCTGTGGAAATGGCGGGGATTCTTTCTCGTTTTTGATCCCCCATGCGCATCACAGAGCCCTTACCAAACTGACGCTCAATTTGTGCTAAAGCAGCGCTTAACGCTTTGCTTCTTTCATCATTTTTAGCCATGAATCGCTCCTAAAAAATATTGCCGCCTGTGCAGCACTGTTATTATGGACAGTATTATGAACACACAAGCCATCAAACGCAACACCTTTTCCGGTTACTGCCCCAAGGCCTGTAGCACCCCTTGTAACGCATGCTCCACAGTGGCTGTGCGAACCTGTGTTCTATCACCATTAAACAAAAACCGTTGCGCGTGGGCTTTTCCCTGCACACACCAGCTAATCCATACGGTGCCCACGGGTTTCTCCGCACTGCCGCCGCCTGGGCCTGCCACCCCAGTAACAGCCACTGCCAAGGGCACCTGCGCCTGTGCTGCCGCACCTTCGGCCATGGCAATGGCCACTGCCTCACTCACAGCTCCATGGGCCACAAGGGTTTCCGGTGACACGCCAAGTTGCCGTGTTTTCGCCTCATTTGAATAGGTAATAAACCCTGCTTCAAACACCTCAGAACTCCCCGCTAAGGCCGTTATTGCTGCAGCAATCATGCCACCAGTGCAAGATTCCGCCGTGGCCATGCGCCATTGTTTTTCACCTAATGCTTTGCTGGCTTCCTGCACTAAGGCGGTTATGCTTTGTGTATTCATGACTTACCCTACCAAAATCCATTGCCATAACGGCACAGTAAAGAGGGAAATGAGCAACCCTAGCCCCACCATACGGCTGGCCACGTTAGGGGCAAAGCCATGCTGCTGCGCTAAAATACCTCCGGTGACCATAGGTGCCATAGCACTTTGCAACACCACCACTTGCATTGTGGTGGCGGGCGTTTGCATCCAGGTTAATAACCCCCAAACCACTAAGGGTGCCAAGAACAACTTCCACCCCAACCCAAAAAACAAGGGTTGCGTATCACCACCCACGCTCCTCACTTTCAGCTGTAAACCTACAGAGAAAAGCGCCAAAGGCACCATGGTGGCACCTAAAGTATCTGTCAAAGCAAAAAACACGGGCGGCAAACTTGGCA
>CALEAR010000042.1 GCA_937943665.1 uncultured Alcanivoracaceae bacterium | reverse complement strand
GTTGATAGTGGCGTAGGGTATCCATGAGCGCCTGTTCAATGGCACTCACCAGCGCCTTAACACCCATATGCTTACGATGCAGGTCCACCAACACATAGATTACGGTTTGTCCAGGTCCGTGGTAGGTTACCTGTCCACCGCGATCGCATTTCACCACGGGAATGCCAGCAGGATTAAGAAGGTGCTCGGGGTTGCCGGCTTGGCCAAGGGTATACACGGGGGGGTGTTCAAGCACCCAGAGCTCATCTGGCGTGTCTTTCTTACGCTGTGCAGTAAAACGCTGCATGGCTTGCCAGCTGTCTTCATAAGGCAGGCAAGAAAAGTAACGCAGCGTAAGGGTAGCCATGGGCTAAAAGATCACCTTAACGTGGGGGGAGTTATTTAATGCACCATAAATAGCACGAACTTGCTCCACATTATCCACGGTGATTTTGGCGTTCACAGAAATAAAGGTGCCTTTACTGCTTGGCACTGTGTGAAGATCTTCATTAGGGTCAAAGCTTTTTACTTGCTCGCTTAGCACAGCGGAAACCACGTTTACTAAGGGGCTATCCGCTGCCCCCATCACTTTAAGGGTCATGGTGTGGGGGAATTCCCACAAATGCTCATTCACTAAACTCATAAGGGCTCCAAGCCGCACAGTTGTCGGCGTAATTGCGTATATAACGAGGCCACTTGCCGCCATAAGGGGCCAGGGACCCCATGACCAATGGGACTGCCATCTAAAGTAACAATGGGCACGACTTCACGTGTGGAGCTAGTGATCCAGATTTCCTCTGCCTGTTGCAGCTGGGCTTTAGGAATGGGCTTTTCTTGCACATTAAGCCCGTGTTGTTGGCACAGTTCTATCACCACATCGCGAGTGATGCCGCCTAAAATATGGTGGCTCAAGGGTGGGGTGATAATAACATTCTCTTGCACAATAAATAAGTTGCTAGCTGCTCCCTCGGTGGCGTAGCCATTCCTTAAAAGAATGGCTTCTGCGGCACCCGCATCTGCGGCTTGTTGGCGCATTAGAATGTTAGGCAGCAAAGCAATGGCTTTAATATCGCAGCGTGCCCAACGTAAATCCTCAAGGGTAATGGCGCTCTCTCCTTGGGGGTTTGTGGGGGCTTGGGTGGGAATGGTCAGGGGCGTGGCCATGGCAAACACGGTGGCTTTGGTGGTGAGCTCAGGGAAAGCGTGGTCCCGTTGAGCGGGAGTACCACGAGTAATTTGCAAATAAAGGCTTAAATTGCCACCGCCGTTAAGATCTACCATTTCATGGCATAGGGCTTCCCATTGTTCCTGTGTAAGAGGGGAGGGTAGTTGAATTTCCCCTAGGGAATACTGTAAGCGACGCAAATGATCTGGTAAGCGAAAGGGCACCCCTGCGTATACAGGGATGACTTCATAAACGCCATCGGCAAACATGAAACCGCGATCTAATGGCGAGATTTTAGCCTCATGCAGAGGCAAGAACTCGCCATTAAGATACGCTATGGACATCAGAAGAAGCCCTTAATAAAGAGAATAAGATGATGCCAAAGGCGTTTGAAAATACCGGCTTTTTTCACCTCATGTTGTGCCACTAAAGGTGCCTCAGCGAGCACTTCATCCTCAAGCATAACCTGTAATGTGCCTAGGGTATCCCCTTTTTCAAAGGGAGCGCGTAGGAACTTATCCATATCCACTTCCAGAGTGAGATCGTCTCGCTTTCCTTTTGGAATGGTGAGGTTGAGGGGCTCTGCCAATCCTAGTTTTGCGCGGTTACTGTTGCCGAGCCACACCTCCACATCCGCCACTGTGTCTCCTTCGTTAAAGGGACTGTAGCTTTCAAAGTTGCGGAACCCATAGCTCAATAGTTTTTGAGGTTCTTCTGCGCGGGCATTTTCTGAGTTGGCCCCCATAACCACGGCAATTAAACGCATGCCATCACGTTCTGCAGAGGAAATTAAACTGTAACCGGCTTCATCGGTGTGGCCCGTTTTTACCCCATCCACGCTGTTGTCTCGCCATAATAGGAGGTTGCGGTTTGGCTGGCGAATACCGTTATAGGTGAAATACTTTTCTTTGTAGAACGCGTAGTTTTCTGGGTAACGGTTAATCAAGGCTTGCGTGAGCAATGCCATATCTCGGGGGCTGCTGTATTGATCAGGGTGTGGCCAGCCGGTGGCATTGGCAAAGTGGCTGTTTTGCATGCCGAGTTGTCTGGCGTGCTCATTCATGATGTCAGCGAAAGCGGTTTCGCTACCAGCAATGTGCTCCGCTAAAGCCACAGCGGCATCATTGCCCGATTGCACCACAATGCCCTTAATAATATCTTCAATTTTTACGCGGGTGCCCTCTTGAATAAACATACGAGAGCCGCCCATACGCCACGCTTTAACGCTCACTGTTAGCTCTTCATCTAAAGATAAGCGTCCCTGCTCAATTTCATAAGCCGCCACGTAGTCTGTCATTACCTTGGTTAGGCTAGCAGGTGGTAAAGGTTCATCGGCATTATGTTCAGCTAGGGTGTGGCCGTTGGCTGCGTTCATAAGAATATAACCAGACGCCTCCACTGTGGGAGGTTTGGGCAGTGCTGCACTCACACCCAAGGGAAATAAAGCCACAGCGGCCAATAACATGGAGCGGAGAGAAAACAATGAAAGGGGGTTCATGGTTACTTTTGTCCTTCGATGACACGAAAAAGTTTAACTGCACGCCTATTCTAAAGCGCCCCGAAGAAAAAAGAAGCTTTTAAGGGGAGGCATTCACCGTATTGGTGTATCCCATATTAATCAGCTCTTCTTTGGTTTGCGTACGGCTGTTTTCAGAGGTGAAAGGGCCCACCCATAAACGGTATACGCGTTCACCCTGCTTATCATAAGGTCGAATGGATACAGGGTGGCTTAAAGATTGTAAGAGTTTTGATTGTAAAGTTTGAGCACTTTGTGCCTCGCGGAAAGCGCCCACTTGCAAATAAAGCTCAGCAGGTGGAGGCGGGCTATCCGCTGCTGCATGAATACCCACTGCTGTTGTGTTTTTGTTAGTGGGGTTAGCAAGGGTGCCCTTATTGCCAGATATAGTTTCTACGCGCACTCGACCTGTGCCCGCTTCATCGATACCTAAAAACTTTGCAGCTGCCCAAGAAAGATCAATTTCGCGATCGTCATGGAAGGGGCCACGGTCATTAATACGTACAATGACCGATTTTTGGTTATCTAAATTGGTCACACGTGCAAAGGTGGGCAGCGGTAGGCTCCGATGGGCAGCGGTGAATTGGTACATGTCGTAAATTTCACCGCTGGAGGTGCGATGCCCGTGGAACTTGCTGCCATACCAAGAAGCGATGCCCTCAGCCACATAGCCTTCAGCAGAAGGGAGCACATGGTAAGTTTTGCCTGAAACCACATAAGGGGAATGGTTCCCATAGCGGCTAGGCTCTTCTTTAATGGGCTCAGGTAGAGGGATCTCCTCAATGTTAACGTCTTCAGTGGAAGGCGGGCCGCTATCTATTTTTTGTTCATAGCGATCACTACCGGGCGTATCGGTGCTCGGAGTGGTTTTAGGCGAAATGCTACACGCACTTAACCCGAAAGCTATCACTACAAAAATAAAAAGAGGCCAACGCAAGGATCAATTCTCCATTTGTTCTTCAATGGCTCGGCTAAGTTGGTACACCGCCATGGCATACAAGCGGCTATGATTGTAGCGTGTGATAACGTAGAAATTCTGTGTTACGAGCCAATATTCATTACCTTGGGCACCATCCAATACGAGGGGAGCCACCTTGGTATTCCCAGGTAAATCATAGCAGAATTTTGCACGCTTAGTGGCACAGGAAATGGGGGGAGTGCCCGCCTGTACCGCTTCGTTTAGTGTTATGCTAGGTTCGTAGCTGGTGCTAAAAATACTGGTGTTAGCATTTTGTGTGATATGTGCTTTAGCTGCCACGGGCAGATCTTTTTGCCAACGATGTTCAGCAAAGTAGTTCGCCACACTATGAATAACATCCGCGTTGTTATTCATGAGATCAATTTTGCCATCCCCATCGCCATCTACAGCATAAGCGCGATAGCTTGATGGGATAAACTGGGGCTTGCCCAGTGCGCCAGCGTAAGAACCTTTGGCTTCGGTAATATCGATGCCAGCTTCCTTTTCGAGTAAGAATAGCTCTTTTAGTTCCTTACGGAAGAAGGCTGCCCGTGGCGGGTAATCAAAGCCAAGGGTGGCAAGGGCGTCAATGGCTTTCCAGTTTCCAGTGTGGCGGCCATAGCGGGTTTCCACTCCGATAATAGCGGTGATGATGGAGGCTGGCACACCGTACTTTTCTTCAGCCTCCTTGAGAATGGCTTCGTTCTCGCGCCAAAACTGAACGCCCTGATCAATGCGATCTTGTTGAATAAAAATATTGCGGTATTCACCCCAAGTGAGGGTGCGCTCTGCGGGTTTTGAAATGGCATCAATAATACGCTGTTGGTATTTAGCTTCCCCGAGCACCTCTTTTACACGGTCAGCGCTAACGCCGGCGTTGCTAAGCTCCTGCACAAAGGACTGTGTTTCTTGATGATCTAAATAAGAGGCTTGTGCAGGCGCAAAAGCGGTGGCGCTAGCTGCGAGTATGAGGCTTAAAATACGATTTTTCATGGTAAATCCTAACTTGAATGAATATGCATTTTGCGATGGGTTTTTACGGACATAAGAATGCCAAAACTTGCCAACAGCGTGATGATTGAGGTGCCGCCATAGCTCACTAACGGCAGAGGCACACCCACCACAGGAAGCAACCCTGTGACCATACCAATGTTAACCACCACATAGACAAAAAATGTTAGCCCAAGTGCTGCGCTAATTAAGCGAGCAAAGTTATCTTGTGCTTGGTAACTAATAAATAGGCTGCGTAGCACTATACCTAAATACAGGGCAATGAGAATACTAAAACCTAAAAAACCTAACTCTTCGCCAAGCACGGCAAAAATAAAATCCGTGGAGGACTCTGGCAAAAAGTCCAGACGTGATTGGGTGCCATTAAGCCAACCTTTGCCACTTAATCCACCGGAGCCAATGGCGGTTTTCGATTGAATAATATTCCATCCTGCGCCTAAAGGGTCTGCTTCGGGGTTAAAGAAGGTATCCACGCGGCGACGTTGGTAATCATGCATGGCGAAAAAATATGCTAGAGGGGCAGCCACAGCGGCGGAACTAGCGGCAAGTAAAATCAAGCGCCATGATAAACCCGCTATAAATAATACAATTAATCCGCTAACCGCCACTAAGAGCGCGGTGCCTAAATCCGGTTGCAGGGCAATCATGGCGGCTGGGATGCCCGTAATGGCTAAGGCGGCGACCACATCCCGAAAACGCGCGGGTAATTGGCGCTCATGGAAATACCAAGCCACCATGGCAGGTACCACCACCTTCATCAGTTCTGCTGGTTGGAATTGTGCTACCCCAGGGATAGTCAGCCAACGCTGAGCACCCTTGCGTTGCGTTCCCACTAATAGCACTAGCAGCAATAACACAAGCCCAATGCTATACAGTACCGGCGCCCAAAATCGAAAAGCGCGCGGTGGGATTTGGGCTAATACCAATAAACAAATAAAACCAATACCCACACGAGTGGCTTGCCCAGTGACGGCATTCATGCTGCCGTTGGTGGCGCTATAAAGAACAAACAAACCAAAGCTTGCTAACAGTAATAAACAGAGCAGCAAAGGAGTATCCAAATGAAAACGGGCTAAAAAGCTATTGCTCTGATGATTAAGGCTTTGGCCTGGGAGCTGGCGAAGAAATTCTCGTTGCATTATGGCTCC
>CALEAR010000041.1 GCA_937943665.1 uncultured Alcanivoracaceae bacterium | reverse complement strand
AGCACGCTGAAACTAAGGCGAGATGGAGCTCCATCTCGCTTTTTTTGCATATGGCAAACCGGCTTTTAGGCCCTAAAAGCGAGCCCCAAGGCGTTCTATATGCCACTGGGTGTGGGAGAACCCTCCCTTTTGTTGATTTGGCGAGAAACTTTTCTGGAGGTGGCGTGACGGTTCCAGCCTTATTAGCGCTAGAAGACGGTAGTGTCTTTCATGGCGTATCAATCGGTGCATCAGGTGAAGCAACCGCAGAGCTAGTGGTAAGTACAGCAGCTAGCGGTTATCAAGAATTACTCACAGACCCTGCGTTGGCAGGCCAGTTTCTCACGTTAACTTACCCCATGGCGGGCAGTGTGGGCGTGAATGCGGAGGATGCGGAATCCGATGCTGTGGTGGCCCGTGGTTTGGTGGTGCGTGAGTTATCCCCTATTGTGAGCAACTGGCGGGCGGAGCAAAGCCTGCCGGAATACCTACAGCAAGCAGGTGTGGTGGGCATTGCTGGGGTAGATACTCGCCAAATTACTCGCTTAATTAGTGCCAAGGGTGTTATGGGTGCCTGTATACAAGCAGGCCATATTGATGAAGCTGCTGCCATTGCTGCTGCCAAAAATGTGGCTCGCGCCACTTCTTGGGAAGGTGTTAACGCCCCCCAGCACTGGCAAGAAGGGATTTGGCACTGGGGCCAAGGTTTCAGCCAAGCCCAGGATAATGGTCCTAAGGTGGCAGTGGTGGATTTAGGCGCCACACGAACCTTGTTACGTGTGCTAGTGGAAGCCGGTGCCAAGGTAAGTTTGGTGCCCGCCACCAGTACCCCAGAGGAGTTAGCTGAGTATCAGGGTGTGGTGTTTTCGAACGGCCCCGGCGCAGCGCAGGAAAGCCCAGCATTACCTTTGGCAGAGTGGGTGCTTTCCCAAGAAAAGCCTGTGTTTGGTGTGGGCTTGGGCATGCGTTTACTAGCCGTGGCACAAGGGGCGCAAGAAGCTTCCATTGCCGCCACTTACGGCGCCTCTCATCCGGTGCGTGCTGAAGAAGACGGCCAAGTGGTGCATACGGATCAGCGCAGCCGCTATACCTTAAAGGCGGATACCTTGCCAAGCCAAGTTACGGTAACTTACACCTCCTTATTCGATCAATCGGTGCAGGGGATTCAATGGCAAAATGCGCCCGCACAAGGGTTCCAAGGGGTGCCGAAGGGCAGTGTGGGATCTGCAGGGGCAGATACCTTGCTACGCGATTTTGTTACCGCGCTAAACGCTTAATTTTGCACACACGGTGCCGGTTCGCCGGCAAATATGATTTACACTGACGCAACAACGGTGGTTTGCACGCTATGCCTAAGAGAACAGATATACAAAGCATCTTAATTATCGGCGCTGGTCCAATTGTGATTGGCCAAGCCTGTGAGTTTGATTACTCGGGCGCGCAAGCCTGTAAAGCCCTAAAAGAAGAAGGGTATCGAGTGATTTTGGTGAACTCGAACCCCGCCACCATCATGACAGACCCTGCCATGGCGGATGCCACTTATGTGGAGCCCATCACCTGGGAAACGGTGGCAAAGATTATTGAGAAAGAACGTCCCGATGCACTATTGCCCACCATGGGTGGCCAAACGGCACTGAACTGTGCGCTTGATCTAGAGCGCCACGGTATTTTGGAAAAATACAATGTGGAAATGCTCGGTGCCAACGCGGATGCCATTGATAAAGCGGAAGACCGTAGCCGCTTTGATAAAGCCATGAAGGATATTGGTTTATCTTGCCCACGTTCTGCCATTGCCCACAGCATGGAAGAAGCCTATGAAGTGCTTGAGGAAATCGGTTTTCCCGCCATTATTCGCCCAAGCTTTACCTTAGGTGGTTCAGGCGGTGGTATTGCGTATAACCGTGAAGAGTTTAAGGAAATTTGTGAGCGCGGTTTGGATCTTTCCCCCACCAAGGAGTTGTTGATTGATGAATCCCTCCTCGGGTGGAAAGAGTACGAAATGGAAGTGGTGCGCGATAAAAACGATAACTGCATTATTGTGTGCTGCATTGAAAACTTAGACCCCATGGGTGTGCACACTGGGGATTCCATTACCGTGGCACCGGCGCAAACCATCACCGATAAAGAATACCAAATCATGCGCGATGCCTCCTTCGCCATTTTGCGTGAAATTGGTGTGGAGGCGAGCGGCGCCAACGTACAGTTTGGTCAGTGCCCTGAAACCGGCCGCCTCGTGGTCATCGAGATGAACCCCCGTGTGTCCCGCTCCTCGGCGTTAGCGTCTAAAGCCACCGGCTTCCCCATTGCGTATGTTTCTGCCAAGTTGGCGGTGGGTTACACCTTAGATGAAATCCCCAATCATGTGGTGGGTGGCCAGTTCCCTGCAGCTTTTGAGGCCGCCATTGATTACGTTATTACCAAGATCCCCCGCTTTAACTTTGAAAAGTTCCCCGCAGCGGACCCCACCCTCACCACGCAGATGAAGGCCGTGGGTGAAGTGATGGCCGCCGGCCGCAACTTCCAAGAATCCTTGCAAAAGGCCATGCGTGCCTTGGAAATTGATAAATATGGATTTGAGCCTGAGTTTGACCCCGCCGAAGGGGATTTGCGCCAGCAGGTAACCGAGGCCTTGGCAGCTCCCAAGCCCGAGCGTTTATGGGTGCTTGCGGATGGCTTCCGTGCGGGTATGACAGTGGAAGAGCTGCACGCTCTTACCAAGATTGATCCTTGGTACCTGGTACAAATTGAAGATATTGTGCGCGAAGAAGAGCGCGTGGCGCAGGCAGGTTTCACCGCCTTAGATAAAGAGACCCTATATAACTTAAAGCGTAAGGGTTTCTCTGATGTGCGCCTAGCGCAGTTGCTAGGTGTGCAGGAATCGGCGGTGCGCGAGAAGCGTTACGAACTAGGTGTGCGTCCCGTGTACAAACACGTGGATACTTGCGCAGGTACCTTTGAGAGCCCTGTGGCTTATATGTACTCCACCTATGATGGTGAGTGCGAGGCAGAGCCAACGGATAAGCGTAAAATCATGGTGCTTGGCGGTGGTCCCAACCGTATTGGCCAAGGTATTGAGTTTGATTACTGCTGTGTGCATGCAGTGCTTGCCATGCGTGAAGATGGTTATGAAACCATCATGGTCAACTGTAACCCTGAAACCGTTTCCACCGATTATGATGTGTCTGATCGCCTCTACTTTGAGCCGGTGACGCTAGAAGATGTGCTTGAAGTGGGGGAAAAGGAAAAGCCCGAGGGCGTGATTGTGCAGTACGGTGGCCAAACTCCTTTAAAGCTTGCGCAAGCGTTGCAAGCAGCGGGTGTGCCCATTATTGGTACAAACCCCGATGCTATTGATGAAGCGGAAGACCGTGAGCGTTTCCAGCAAATGGTGAACAAGCTTGGCTTAAAACAGCCGCCTAACCGCACTGCACGTAGCACCGAAGAGGGTGTGCGCCTTGCGGCAGAAATTGGTTACCCCTTGGTGGTGCGTCCTTCCTATGTGTTGGGTGGCCGTGCCATGGAAATTGTGTTCAACGAAGATGAACTGCGCAGCTACATGCAAAATGCGGTGTCGGTTTCTAATGAATCCCCTGTGTTGTTGGACCGCTTCCTTGATGATGCCATTGAGATCGATGTGGATGCCATTTGTGATGGCACCGATGTGGTGATTGGCGGCATTATGGAGCACATTGAACAGGCGGGCGTGCACTCCGGTGATTCTGCCTGCTCTTTACCACCTTACTCGTTACAGGGCGATGCCTTAGATGTGATGCGTGAGCAAACCCGTGCCATGGCGTTAGAGCTTGGTGTGGTGGGGTTAATGAACGTGCAGTTCGCCGTGAAGGGCGATGATGTGTACGTGCTAGAGGTGAACCCGAGAGCCTCCCGTACTGTGCCTTATATTTCTAAGTGCATTGGCCATTCTTTAGCGAAAATTGCTGCCCGCGTGATGGCCGGTGTGAGCCTGAAAGAGCAGGGCTTCACCAAGGAAATTGTGCCCAAGCATTTTAACGTGAAGGAAGCCGTGTTCCCCTTCGCCAAGTTCTCGAATGTGGATCCCATCCTCGGTCCTGAGATGAAATCCACCGGTGAAGTTATGGGCGTGGGTGAAAGTTTCGCAGAAGCCTTTAGCAAAGCTGCTCTTGGCGCTGGTGAGCGGTTCCCTGAAAGAGGCGGCACCGTGTTTATTTCTGTGCGCGATGCGGATAAACCCACCGCGGTGGAAGTGGGGCAAAAGCTGGTGGATCTCGGCTTTACCCTGATTGCCACTAGCGGTACCGCTAAAGCCCTTGATGCAGCAGGCGTGCCCGTAACACGCGTGAATAAAGTGCTTGAGGGGCGCCCACACATTGTGGATAAAATTAAAAATGGTGAAGTGGATATGATTGTGAATACCACGGAAGGTAAGCAAGCGGTGCGCGATTCCTTCACCATTCGTCGATCTGCTTTGCAGGCGAAAGTGTATTACAACACCACCATTGCAGCGGCGTTGGCCACTTGCGAGGCATTAAAAATTGGCGATCAAACCACAGTGCGCAGCTTGCAAGAAGTCCATGAATTATTAACGCAATAATTACCACGGAGGAGTTGAATAGATGCAAAGAGTACCAATGACAGTGGAAGGTGCTGAAGCATTGCGTGCGGAGTTGCAGCGCTTAAAAACAGTGGAGCGCCCACGTATTGTGCAGGCCATTGCCTCAGCACGTGAACACGGTGATTTAAAAGAAAACGCTGAGTATCACGCCGCTCGCGAGGAACAAAGCTTTTGCGAAGGGCGTATTAGCGAGATTGAAGGTAAGTTGTCTGCGGCACAGATTATTGATGTGAAATCCATGCCGAACACGGGCAAGGTGATCTTTGGTACCACGGTGACCATCATTAACGTGGAAACCGATGAAGAGCGCGTGTACAAAATTGTTGGCGAGGACGAAGCCGACATTAAGGCCGGTAAAATCTCCGTAACATCACCCATTGCCCGCGGTTTAGTGGGCAAAACCGAGGGGGATGTGGTGCAAATCACCACCCCCGGAGGTGTTGTGGAGTATGAAATCGATAAAGTGGAACACTTATAAGTTTTAGCCGCGTTGGTGTCGCAGAACGTTCGATAACTTTGGGTTTGGGCGTTCTGCGGGGCGGTATAGCAACAGTGTTTTACCTAGGCGCTGCACAACATAAGCATTGACGGCTTCCGCCATGGCAGTGCCTAGAATTTCTCGATCACCACGATCCGCCACATTCAAGCTTATTTTAATCAATTCATGATCCTGCAGGCGCTTTTCTAGTTCGTCGATGAAAGCATCGCTTAGGCCAGCATCACCAAGAATTAATACGGGCTTTAAATGGTGCCCAATGGCGCGAAAGTGGCGTATATCCTGTTTGCTCAATGGAATATTATTGGCCATCATAGGTCTCCCTTAATCAAAGGAGTGCATTCTACAGCATGGCACGCTCGAAAAGCAGCCAAAGATGGCTGAAAGAACATTTTTCAGATGTTTGGGTGGCAAAAGCGCAAGCCGAGGGGTACCGCTCTCGCGCGAGTTATAAGCTTATTGAAATCCAAGAAAAAGACCGCATCTTTAAGAAGCATATGCGCGTGCTTGATTTAGGCGCAGCCCCTGGGGGGTGGTCTCAGGTGGCGGCGAAGTATTTACAAGGCACGGGCCGTATTGTAGCGAGCGATATCTTACCCATGGATGCCATCGCTGATGTGACCTTTGTGCAAGGGGATTTCCGCGAGCAAGAGGTGTTTGATGCTATTCTAGAAGCCTTGGGTAATGAACCCGTGGATGTGGTGATGTCTGATATGGCACCCAACATGAGCGGTAATCGCGCCGTGGATATTCCGCGCGCCATGTATTTGGCTGAGTTGGCGCTGGATATGGCTCAACAGGTATTAGCTCCTAATGGTCACTTTTTGGTGAAGGTGTTCCATGGGGAAGGAATTGAAGAGTATCGCGCGGCTATGCGTGATACCTTTAAGCGTTTTGTAACGCGCAAGCCCGCGGCGAGCCGAGCGCGCTCTGCAGAAGTATACTTATTAGGCTCGGGCTTGAAGTAGTATTCAGGTATAATGAATTCACTTTTACATTTTTGCTGCATTGCCAGCGGTGTTTATCAGCCACTCGGTAATGGATGAGGTGCCCCTTTGAACAACGATATGATGAAAAACATAGTACTCTGGATCATTGTAGCTGGAGTCCTTTATATGGTGGCCCAAGGTCTTGGGCATCAGGCTGCGCCGCGCACCATTGATTATTCAGATTTTATTGAGCGTGTGGAAAGTGGCGATGTGGCCCGTGTGGAAATTCAGGATTACCGCATTCGTGGTGAAGGCCGAGATGGACAAAACTTTGAAACCATCAAACCACCCGTGGCGGATCTGGATCTCATGCCCACGCTCATCCAAAACAATGTGCGCGTGGAAGGTAAAGCGCCGGAGCGTCAGAGCTTCCTTTCTCAGCTGTTGCTTTCTATTTTGCCGATCCTCTTAATTGTGGCCATTTTCATGTTCTTCATGCGCCAAATGCAGGGTGGAGGCCGTGGCGGCGGTGGGCCTATGACCTTCGGTAAGAGTAAGGCCAAATTGCTTTCTGAAGATCAAATCAACACCACCTTTGCCGATGTGGCCGGTGTGGATGAAGCCAAAGAAGAAGTGGCAGAGCTGGTGGAATTCCTGCGGGATCCAAGCAAATTCCAACGCTTAGGCGGGAAGATCCCCCGTGGTGTGTTAATGGTGGGCTCCCCCGGTACGGGTAAAACCTTATTGGCCAAAGCCATTGCCGGTGAGGCGCGCGTGCCTTTCTTTTCCATTAGTGGTTCGGATTTTGTGGAAATGTTTGTGGGTGTGGGTGCCTCTCGAGTGCGCGATATGTTCGAGCAGGCGAAAAAACACGCTCCGTGCATCATCTTTATTGATGAAATTGATGCCGTGGGTCGTAGCCGTGGTGCAGGCCTTGGAGGCGGTCATGATGAGCGTGAGCAAACCCTTAACCAGCTATTGGTAGAAATGGACGGTTTTGGCGTTAACGATGGTGTTATCGTGATTGCGGCCACTAACCGCCCAGATGTATTAGATGCCGCTTTGCTGCGCCCTGGTCGTTTCGACCGCCAAGTGGTGGTGCCGTTACCCGATGTGCGTGGCCGTGAGCAAATTCTTAAAGTGCATATGAAAGAAGTGCCAGTAGCGGATGATGTTCAGCCCTCTTTGTTAGCGCGTGGTACCCCTGGCTTCTCGGGTGCGGATTTAGCGAACTTGGTTAACGAAGCTGCGTTATTTGCCGCTCGCGGCGATAAGCGTTTAGTGAGCATGAAGGAATTTGAGCTCGCCAAAGATAAAATCTTAATGGGTGCTGAGCGCCGATCTATGGTGATGTCCGAGGAAGAAAAGCTCAACACGGCGTATCACGAAGCAGGCCACGCCATTGTGGGGCGCTTGGTGCCAGAGCATGACCCTGTGTACAAGGTATCGATTATTCCTCGTGGTCGAGCCCTTGGGGTTACCATGTACTTGCCTGAGGAAGATAAATACAGCCAATCTAAACGTGCCTTAGAAAGCATGATTTGCTCCTTGTTTGGTGGCCGTATTGCAGAAGAAATGATCAATGGGTTTGATGGGGTGACCACAGGCGCTTCTAATGATATCGAGCGCGCCACTAAAATTGCTCGCAACATGGTAACTAAGTGGGGCCTTTCAGAGAAAATGGGCCCTCTCGCCTATGAAGAGGAAGAGGGCGAAGTGTTCCTAGGTAAAACCATGACCCAAAGCAGCCATATTTCTCAGCGTACCGCTGAGGAAATTGATCGCGAGGTGCGTGCAATTATTGATGCAAGTTATGAAAAAGCGAAGAAAATCTTGCATGATAACCGCGATAAGCTTGAGGCCATGGCACAAGCGTTAATGAAATACGAAACCATTGATGCTGACCAAATCGATGACATTATGAATGGCCGTACGCCACGTCCTCCTAAGGATTGGGATGAGCCCGGTGCAGGGGGTGCCACCTCTGAGGAAGTTAGCACCAAGGAAGACGATAAGGATTCCACCGGCGATGATGCCATCGCAGGGCCAGCTAATTCATAGTTAAGAGACGCATGAGCGAACAACATCAACTACAGTGTGGGGCGCGGACAGTGGATCTGTCCGCGCCTCGTGTTATGGGTATTCTCAACGTTACGCCGGATTCCTTTTCCGATGGCGGACGTTTCAATTCATTGGATAACGCTTACCAAAGAGCGTGCCAAATGGTGGAGGAAGGGGCGGATTTCATCGATATTGGCGGTGAATCCACACGCCCTGGCGCCCAGCCGGTGAGCACCCAGGAAGAATTAGATAGGGTGATGCCGGTGGTGGAGAAAATTCACCGTAATTTGGATGTGGTGATTTCCCTAGATACCAGCAACCCAGAAGTGATGCGTGAGGGCGCAGCCTTAGGGGCTGGGTTAATTAATGATGTACGTGCATTGGATCGCCCAGGCGCCCTAGAAGCCGCTGCCGATACAGGGTTGGCAGTGTGCCTTATGCATCGGCAGGGCGAGCCCCAAACCATGCAGCAAGCACCGCACTACGATGATGTGGTGGCGGAAGTGGCTGAATACTTGGCTCAAAAGGTGGAAGCCTGTGTGGCGGCAGGCATTCAGCGTGAGCGCTTGGTGTTGGACCCAGGCTTTGGCTTTGGTAAAACCCTGCAGCATAATTTAACCCTAATGGCGCATCTGGCCACCCTGTGCGAGGGTTTGCCCGTGTTAGTGGGTGTATCGCGCAAGAGTATGATAGGGCTAACCTTGAACAAACCCGTGGAAGATCGATTATACGGGGGCTAGCATTGGCTGTGCTTTCAGTGGTAGCGGGGGCGCGAATTTTACGCGTGCACGATGTGGGCCCCACAGTGGATGCCCTGCGCATGGCCCACGCTGTGTTAGAACAGAAGTAGCAGATGCCTAAGGGGCCTGTTAAGTAAGGAGGCGTGTATGGCACGCAAATACTTTGGAACAGATGGTGTTCGTGGCACCGTGGGTGAATACCCCATTACGCCGGATTTTGTCTTGCGGCTTGGTTGGGCCACCGGTGCCGTGTTAGCGGCAAAGGGCCACAGTAAAATTTTAATTGGCAAAGATACGCGTATTTCCGGCTATATGTTTGAATCCGCACTGCAGGCGGGGATCTCAGCTGCTGGTGTGGATGTGTTGCTACTAGGCCCCATGCCTACCCCAGGCGTGGCCTATTTAACCCACACCTTTAATGCGCAAGCAGGGATTGTGATTTCTGCATCCCACAACCCCTTCACCGATAATGGCATTAAGTTTTTTAGCCATAACGGGCGTAAATTTCCCGATGCTGTGGAGCTAGCCATTGAGGCAAAGCTCGATGAAGATTTACCCATGGCCGCCGCCCATGAACTTGGTAAAGTACGCCGCATTGTGGATGCGCGGGGCCGCTACATTGAGTTTTGTAAGAGCACAGTACTTGGCCGTTTGAACTTAAAAGGCATGAAGATTGTGGTGGATTGCGCTAACGGCGCTGCATACCACATTGCGCCAGATGTGTTCGATGAGCTTGGTGCCGAGGTAGTGGCCATTGGAGTGTCCCCTAACGGGTTAAACATTAACGAGGATTGCGGCAGCACCAAACCAGAGCAATTACGCCAGCGTGTGCTGGCTGAAAAAGCAGATCTAGGCGTGGCCCTTGATGGTGATGCAGATCGTCTCATCATGGTGGATGACCAAGGTAACCTCGTGGATGGCGATCAGCTGCTTTACTTACTCGCCACGGACCGTAAACAACGAGCGGGCTTAAAAGGCGCCGTGGGTACCGTGATGAGCAATTTAGGCTTAGAGCAAGCGCTACAGCGCCAGGGCATTGAGTTTGCGCGTGCCAAAGTGGGGGATCGCTACGTGGTGGAGATGTTAGAGCAAAAGGGCTGGAATATTGGTGGTGAATCCTCAGGACACCTACTATGCCTCGATTGCGCCTCCACAGGAGATGGTATTGTTTCGGCGCTACAAGTACTGGCTGCCTTACAGCACCGTGGCCAAACGCTGCGTGAGGCGTTAGCAGAAATGGAAATGCTGCCACAGGTGATGATTAACGTGAAAGGCGATAACCGCGAAAACGTTAATTCATCCAAGGTGCAGGCCGCTATTAAAGAGGCTGAATCTGAACTGGCGGATAAAGGCCGCGTTTTGCTACGCCCCTCTGGCACCGAGCCCCTTGTGCGAGTGATGGTGGAAGGGGAAGACGAAGCGCAGGTGAGTAAAGTATGTCGCGAGCTGGCCGCCGTGGTTGAAGAAGAAATTCAGTAGAAGGGTATTCATTGTGCGTAAAAAGTGGGTTATTGGTAATTGGAAAATGAACGCTAATGCCGCCTTTGTGAACGATTGGGCGCATGCGGCGCAAGCGCAAGACCCAACGGTTTCTGTGGCGGTGTGCCCGCCATTTCCATACATAGTGATGGCAAGACAACAACTCGCCGGTAGCGCTATTGAAGTGGGTGCACAAAATGTGGCTGCCACAGAAGAGGGTGCCTTCACCGGTGAGGTAGCGGCTACTATGTTGAAGGATGTGGGTGCTGCCTTGGTATTGGTGGGGCATTCCGAGCGCCGCACGCTTTATGGTGAAACCAACGAACAGGTGGCGGAAAAGTGCCTGCGTTTGCAAGAGCAAGGGTTATTGCCTGTGGTGTGTGTGGGAGAAACCCAAGCAGAGCGTGAGCAAGGCATCACTGAACAGGTAGTGGCAGAGCAGCTAGCGCCCATAGTGGAATTAATTAAAGGCGGCTTGCGCCCCATTATTGCCTATGAGCCTGTGTGGGCCATTGGCACAGGGTTAACCGCCACTCCAGAGCAGGCACAAGCCGTGCATCAGTTTATTCGTGAATCCCTAGCAAAAATTAGCCTAGAAGTGGCGCAAAGCATCTCTATCCTTTACGGCGGGAGCGTAAATAGGGATAATGCCGCTGCATTATTTTCACAAGCGGATATTGATGGTGGTCTCATCGGTGGTGCATCACTGGATGTAGAGCACTTTTTCACCATTTGTAAGGCTTTAAGTAGCCACTAAGCGTTGAGTTTATGGATATTATACTGCATGTAGTGCACATACTTTCTGCACTAGCACTCATTGGTTTGATTATGATTCAGCAGGGCCGCGGGGCGGATGCAGGGGCTTCCTTTGGGGGCGGTGCTTCCGGTTCGCAAAGCATGTTTGGGGCAGCGGGTTCCGCCAACTTCCTCAGCCGTGCCACAGCACTTTTCGCGGTTGTGTTTATGGTTACCAGCCTTGGTTTAGCTTGGCAGGCACGACAGGCGGCTAATGCGCTACAAAATCAGGGCGAGCAGTGGGAGCAAATGCTGAATCAGGATTTCCCCACCATTGA
>CALEAR010000040.1 GCA_937943665.1 uncultured Alcanivoracaceae bacterium | reverse complement strand
CATTTATGCAAGCTTGCTTGGCACAGTGGGTTTTAAGAACACCTGGTGCCGGGAACCCGCGCGGTTCCAGCGCAACTCGTTGCGTGGCGCCTGCCCGGCGCAAGGGTAACTTGCCCGCCCGGCACTAGGGCTTAGCATCATCCTCTGGCGGGTTATCACTCACTGGCGATAAGCTTGGCGAATCCATGTCATCGAACTGGCCACTGTTGGTGGCCCAAAAGAAGAGAACCACGCCAATAATTAGCATAAAGAGCGAGATGGGGATCATTACCACGATAATACTCATGGGCTACCTCCTAGTGAATCATCACTGTTGTTTGCCAATGCGTAGTGCATTCAATACTACCAGTAAAGAGCTGGCAGACATAAATATAGCGGCGAGCCAAGGGGGGATGTAGCCCAAGGCGGCTATGGGCATTGCCACTGTGTTGTAGGTAAAGGCCCAGCGTTGGTTTTGACGCAAAATCACTTGGGTTTGTTCGGAGGTGGTGAGTAAATCCAATACGCCTGATAATTGGCCGGTGCACAGTAGGGCATCTGCATTGGCCTGTGCCAACTCTGTGCCCGAGGTCAGTGCCACGGAAATATCGGCTCCGCCAAGCACGGGGGCATCGTTGCTGCCATCGCCCACGGCCATAAGACAATGGCCCTCATTTTGTAATGTTTGAAGGTGCGCCAGTTTATCTTCGGGCATTTGCCGTGCTCGCCAGTGGCGAATATTAAGTGCTTGGGCTATGCGCTCCACGCGGGCATGGGTATCTCCGCTTAGTATTTCACACTCAACCCCTCTGGCTTGTAGTGCCTTAATGGTGATAAGGGCATCGGGGCGAAGCTTTTCCTCGGTTTCAAACACCGCTAAAAGGCGGCCCTCTTCGCCCACCACTAGGCTGGCTTGATCTAGTTCTTGAGGCGGCTCATCCAGCACAAAGGTTGCTTGGCCAAGGCGCAGCTTGTGGCCTGCCAGCGTGCCCTCAAGGCCTAAGCCAGGGAAGGAGGTGGCTTGGGTGACGGCGAGCAAAGGGAGGGTGTTCGCTTGCACTAGCGCTTTGGAAAGTGGGTGCTCACTTTCGCGTGCGAGGCTGGCGGCTAATTGCAATATGGCTTTATCTACCCCTTCCACCACCAGGGTGGGCTCGGTGAGGGTGCCGGTTTTATCGAACACCACTCTGCTGAGACGGGGTAAGGCTTCAAGCACATCGGGATTAACCACCAATACATTTTTACGGGCCAGCACCCCTAAGGAACGGGTGATGGCCGCTGGCGCTGCTAGGCCCAAGGCGCAGGGACAGGCCACCACCAATAAGGCAATGGTGGCGGTGAGGGCTTGGCTTGGGTCGTACCATAGCCACGCCGCTAAGGTAACGGTGGTGAAGATCAGCACGCGGCGCACAAAACGGGC
>CALEAR010000039.1 GCA_937943665.1 uncultured Alcanivoracaceae bacterium | reverse complement strand
CAAAGCTATTGGGAGCAAGCTCGAGCTCAGGGCTTGGGGGTGCCAGAAGACAGAGCCTTGTTTCAGCAACAGCTAGATTGGATGGGAATACAACGCCATATTAAGGTGATTGGTATTTTCGCCCGTATCTATCATCGTGATGGCAAAGATCACTATATTGGTGATGTGCCGCGTTTCTTCCATTACTTGGCACAAGTGCTGCCCAAGTATCCTGCCCTAGCGCCCTTAGCTCGGGTGTTGGCATGGGTGGAGGAGCAACAATGAAAGCCATGATATTGGCAGCTGGCTATGGCACACGTATGGGGCATTTAACCCAAGGAACCCCTAAGCCATTGTTGAAAGTGGGCGGAAAGCCTTTGATTTTTTATCATCTTGAGGCGCTGCATCAATGTGGTATTCATGAGGTGGTGATCAACACCGCTTGGCTGGGCGAACAGCTTGAGGCCGCCATTGGCGAAGGTGAGGCCTTTGGGTTGCGAGTGCGTTATTCTCGTGAGGGCACGCCTCTAGAAACTGCCGGTGGCATACGCAAGGCTTTGCCTTTATTAGGCACTGAGGCCCCTTTCCTCGTTATTAATGGGGATGTGTGGACGGATTTTGATCTTGCTACTCTCACATTGCCGGCGGGCAAATTGGCTCAGCTAGTTTTGGTGGATAACCCTAGCCACCACAGAGAAGGGGATTTTGCATTAAACCCTGCCGGCCAAGTGTTATCCCAAGGCCAGGCTACATTAACCTTTGCGGGAATAGGGTGTTATCATCCCCAACTTTTTATGCAGTACGGGTTAAAGGAAGAAAAGCTTGGCGCCTTACTGCGTGAGGCCATGGAAGATGGAAACGTGAGCGGCGTACATCACCAAGGGCAGTGGTGGGATGTGGGTACCCCAGAACGTTTAATGCAGCTTGATCAACAACTTTCAATGCAAGCCTAGGAGAAAACAGTGGCACAGCAAGATTTTTGGATAGCTCCCTCTATTTTAGCGGCGGATATGGCTCGCTTAGGGGAAGAATCCCAAGCGGTATTGGAGGCGGGGGCGGATGTGATCCATTTCGATGTAATGGATAATCATTATGTACCCAACCTTACTTTTGGGCCCATGGTGTGTGAGGCCTTGCGTAAATACGGTATTAAGGCACCCATTGATGTACACCTAATGGTGCAACCCGTGGATGATTTGATCCAGCGTTTTGCTGATGCTGGCGCAAGCATGATTACCTTTCATCCTGAGGCGAGTTTGCACGTGGATCGTTCGCTGCAACTGATTAAAGATGCAGGATGCCAAGCGGGGTTAGTATTGAACCCAGCCACCACACCAAACGTGCTTGAATATGTGATAGATAAACTCGATATGATTTTGCTCATGTCGGTGAACCCAGGCTTTGGTGGGCAGAAGTTTATTCCCACCACCCTAGAAAAGATCCGCCAGGTACGTGAACTTATTGATGCCTCCGGCCGCCCCATTCGCTTGGAAGTGGATGGCGGTATTACACCGCAGAATATTGCAGAAGTGGCTGCTGCCGGTGCGGATACTTTTGTAGCGGGTTCAGCCATCTTTGGTAAAACGGATTACCGTGCGGTGATCCAAGACATGCGTAATGCCCTAGCACAGGTAAAATAAACGGCTGAGTGGGGCTTTGGGGCTCTGGTCATGGCCTAAACGAGTGGTTACAATGATTTTATTTGCATAGTTGGGGTTGGCTCAGTGCAACCATCACAGATAAGAGTAAAGAGAACCGGCTTTTTCCTTGTATTGCCTCCACGTTGGCGATGGTGAAGCTCACGTTGCCCGTTGGGCTGAGTTCACGGCCAAAAGGCCTTCCTTTGTCTGTTATCTGTGAGAACTATTATGTCGCCAGAACAATTTGCTTATTATGCCGCCCAAGGTTATGCCCGCGTACCTGTGGTGCGTGAGGTATTAGCGGATCTCGATACACCGGTTTCCGCTTACCAAAAACTCGCTCAAGGCCCTTACAGTTATTTGTTTGAATCCGTGCAAGGCGGTGAACAACGGGGCCGTTATTCCATTATCGGTTTGCCAGCAAAAGAAGTGCTGAAAGTACAGCAGGGGCGTATCACTTTATGCCGAGATGGTGTAGAGGAAGAGCAAACCGCACAAAATCCCTTAGCATTTATTGAAGCCTACCGCCAACGCTTTCTTAGCCCTGAAATCCCTGGCTTGCCGCGATTTAACGGCGGCTTAGTGGGATATTTTAGTTATGATAGCGCCGCATATTTTATGCCCGAGCTCAACTTAAAGGACGCCGAGGATACTTTAGGGGTGCCCGATATTTTGTTGATGCGCTCCGAAGAAGTGGTGGTGTTCGATAACCTTAAGGGCAGTTTGTTTATTATTGTGTTGGTGGATCCAAAGGCGCCTGGTGCCGTGGAGGAGGCAGAGCAGCGCATTGAAACCCTACAGAAGAAATTGCGCTCCCCTGTGCCACAGCAGGAAGATGAGGTACTGGGCGACCCCTTAGATGAAAGCGCCTTTGTTTCTGAGTTTCCCCGAGAGACTTTTAAAGCAGTAGTGGCGGATCTTAAAGAACGTATTGCTCAAGGGGAAGTGGAGCAGGTGGTGCCTTCGCAGCGTATGTGGGTACCATTTCAAGCGGAACCCATGAGCTTGTATCGTGCGTTGCGCCATTTGAATCCTTCCCCTTATTTATATTTTTTGGATTTGGAAGACTTTTATATTGCGGGCTCTTCCCCTGAGATTCTTTCGCGGGTGGAGCAAGGGGTGGTGACTGTGCGGCCCATTGCGGGTACTCGTCCGAGAGGGCGCACACCAGAGGAAGATCTCGCCCTTGAGCAGGAGCTGCTAGCTGATCCCAAAGAGGTGAGCGAACATGAGATGCTCATTGAGCTCGGCATTCGCGATATTGAGCAATTAGCCGAGCCAGAAACCGTGGAGGTAACGGATCGCATGGTGGTGGAGCGTTACTCCCATGTGATGCATCTGGTATCGAACGTTTCTGGTCGTCTGCGCGAAGATTGCAACCTGATGGATGTGCTCGGCGTTACTTTGCCTGCCGGCACTTTAAGTGGCCC
>CALEAR010000038.1 GCA_937943665.1 uncultured Alcanivoracaceae bacterium | reverse complement strand
TTTAATGCCGGCATAGAGCCCACAATACCTGCCTTGCACTGTTCAATCACCAGTTTAGGGTTACTCACAATAAACATGGGCGAGCCAATCACAGGCAAACGCAAAGTATCAAAAACTGTTGGCAATTGAGCCATAACATACTCCATTTAGTTACAGGGTTAGCACGTGGCACTACTTAAGCTGAAGCCTCTCCACGTGGCAAATGAATTGCACCTTCAATAGGGGCCTATCATAACGCCAATGAGAAGGCATACATAGCTGTGTTATCCATCAGTACCCGCTTGGGTGCTTTCTTGCTACCATGCGCCTAGTTTATTGGCTGTAGGTGAAAACATGTCTCAACCCGTTCAATTTGGCCGTTTATTTATTATTTCCGCTCCCTCAGGCGCTGGCAAAACCAGTTTAGTGGCAGAGCTGCTAAAACGCATGCCGCAGCTAAGCCTCTCTGTTTCACACACCACTCGCCCCATGCGTCAAGGGGAACAAGATGGGGTGGATTACCACTTCACCAGCAAAGAAGCTTTTTTACAGCAAGTGGAAGCAGGAGGGTTTTTAGAGCACGCCGAAGTGTTTGGAAATTACTACGGCACCGCGGTGCAGGAAGTGAAAGCACAGCGGCAAGCGGGCAAAGATGTGATCCTCGAAATTGATTGGCAAGGCGCCGCTCAGGTGCGACGTTTGCTCCCCGAGGCCATTGGTATTTTTATTTTGCCACCTTCCCTTAAAACCCTAGAAGAACGGTTACGAGGCCGTGGGCAAGATAGTGAAGAGGTGATAGCTCAACGCCTTGCAGGCGCCAAAAACGAAATCGCCCATTACGGAGAATACGATTATTTAGTGGTGAATGATGATTTCCAAAAGGCCTTGGCGGAACTAGAGGCCATTGTGCGGGCGTCACGCCTGCACATCAGCCATCAAAAAAACCACCTCATGGCGTTGCTACAGGATTTGTTAAACGAGGGCTAATATTGCCAAAAAAGCGTATATTCAGTATGCTTTTAGGCCCTTAGTTGTCTCGACAACTTGCTTAATTTAAGAGGATTTTTTCATGGCACGCGTAACCGTTGAAGATTGTTTAGAAAAGCTCGATAACCGTTTTGAACTTGTTCTTGTGGCCAGTAAGCGCGCCCACCAACTTCAAGATGGCACTAAAGAGCCGCGTGTACCTTGGGATAACGATAAACCCACCGTGGTGGCCCTGCGCGAAATTGCCGAAGGTCTCGTTAGTGCAGATAACGCTGAAGCTAATATGCTGGAATCCGGTGGCGATATTGATGAGCTGGCGCTACTCACAGAATCCTTTGGCGGCTAAGGCCGCCTTGCCTTCTAGGTTTGTTACCTTAAGCATAGACAGAAGGCTCGCTACACACTAGGCTAAGAGTTCAATACAGTTTTACTTAGTTTAGTAGGGATAGCGCGCCTTGGCCTCCATACGTAACCTCGAAAAACGTTTATCCAGTTATCTTACCGCCGAGCAAATCTCACAGGTGGTGCGCGCCTACGAGTACGCAAAAGTTGCCCATGAGGGCCAGTACCGTCGCAGCGGCGATCCTTACATTACCCATCCTTTAGCGGTGGCTCATATTCTCACCGATATGCATATGGATCATGAAAGCTTACAAGCTGCCATGCTCCATGATGTGATTGAAGACACCGGCATCACCAAAGATGAACTTGCTGCAGAGTTTAGCCCTGAAGTGGCAGAGTTGGTGGATGGGGTTTCAAAAATTGCGCAAATTAAGTTTGAATCGAAAGCGGAGCAGCAGGCGGAAAATTTACGCAAAATGATGCTCGCCATGACACGTGATATTCGCGTGATCATGGTGAAATTAGCCGACCGCTTACACAATATGCGTACCTTGCATGTGATGCGCCCCGATAAACGCCGCCGCATTGCCAACGAAACCTTAGAGATTTACGCTCCCATCGCCAACCGTTTAGGCATGTATAACATGCGCGTGGAATATGAGGACCTCGGTTTCAACGCCATTTATCCCATGCGCGCAAGCCTAATAGCCAAAGCGGTAAAAGTGGCGCGAAGCCGCAACAAAGATACCATTGATCATTTGCGAGAAAGCCTAGAAAAATGCTTAAAAGATGAAGGGATCAACGCCCGCATCTTAGCGAGGGAGAAACATCTCTACAGCATTTATATGAAGATGAAGGAAGAGCGAAAATCCTTCGATGAAATTATGGGGGTATTTGGCTTTCGTATTTTAGTGGATAACGTGGATGCCTGTTATCGTGCCTTAGGGGTGGTACATAATTATTTCACCCCTATTCCGGGGCGCTTTCAAGATTACATTGCCATCCCTAAAACCAATGGCTACCAAAGTTTACATACCACGTTAAAATCCCGTCGCGGCCATCGCATAGAAATCCAAATTCGCACTGAAGAAATGGAAGCCATGGCCAATAATGGTATTGCTGCCCACTGGCTTTATAAAGATAAAGAAAACGATCAAACCTCCCATATTAATAGCCGCGCCCAAGCCTGGATGAGCCGCCTGCTAGAGATGCAGAAAAAGGCCGGTAACTCCATTGAATTTATTGAAAACGTGAAGGTGGATCTCTTCCCTGATGAAGTATATGTCTTCACACCTAAGGGAGAGATTAAAGAGCTCCCCATCGGAGCCACACCGGTGGATTTTGCCTATGCCGTGCACACCAATGTGGGGAACACCTGTATTGCTGCTCGGGTGGATGGTGATTTGGTGGCCCTTTCCACGCCCATTAAATCCGGACAAACCATTAAAATTGTTACCGCAGCCCACAGCACCCCCAACCCAGCTTGGCTGAATTTTGTGGTCACTGGAAAGGCGAGATCTAATATTCGCCACTTCCTTAAGCACCAAAAACGAGATGATTCCATTCGCTTAGGGGAACGTTTACTAGAAAGGGCACTGAATGCCTACCATCTTGAGCTAAAAAATATTTCTGAAACAAAGTTAAACAAAGCGCTAAAGCAACATAATTACTCTTCCTTAAATAATCTCTTAGAAGATGTGGGGTTGGGGAATCGGTTAGCCCCTTTAGTGGCACGTTCATTGGTTTCTGAGGAAGCCATTCCTCCCGCAAGCAGCGATAAATCCTTAGCCATTAGTGGCACAGAGGGAATGTTGGTGAATTATGCCAAGTGCTGCCACCCCTTACCGGGCGATGCCATCATGGGACACCTTAGCGCAGGCCGTGGCATTGTGGTGCACCGCGATACCTGCAATAACCTATTAGCGGAGTTGCGTGAAAATCCTGAAAAATGCCTTGAGCTTTATTGGGAAGATAAGGTAGAACAGCAGTTTAGCGCCGCCATCCGCTTGGAGTTAGAAAACAAGAAGGGAGTGCTAGCGGCATTAGCCGGTGTGTTTGCGGAAATGGGCTCTAACATTGAGGCCATTTCACAAACTGAAAAGGATGCCACCGTCTCCATTATTGAAGCCACCTTCACCGTGGAAGATAGAATTCATCTTGCGCGTATTATTAAGCGCATTCGTAAACTTGATAGTGTTATTCGAATTAGCCGCATTAATGGCTAACCCAGTAAGGAACCTCCATGCCAAATCGATCCACTGTTCAAACTGATCAAGCTCCCGCCGCCATTGGCACCTATTCACAAGCTGTTAAGAGCGGTAATACGGTTTACTTAAGCGGCCAAATTCCCTTAGACCCAGCCACCATGGAGCTAATTGAAGGGGATGTGGAAGCACAAATCCGCCGCGTTTTTGATAACCTACAGGCGGTATGTGAAGCTGCGGGCGGCACCCTACAACACATTGTGAAGTTAAACATTTATCTCACGGACCTTAGCCATTTCCAACGGGTAAATAGCGTGATGGCGGAGTACTTTCAAGCCCCATACCCCGCCCGTGCCGCGGTTGGCGTAGCTAGCCTACCAAAGGATGCGGTGGTGGAAATGGATGCCATTATGGTGTTGGATTAATTCCTAACAAGGCTGCGTACCCCTCACGAAAACTGGGATAGCGCAACGTGTAATGCCCCTGGGCAATGTAACCACTCATCACTTTACGGCCAGCCACTGTATCCCACTTCATGTTCAGTGGCAGGCCCTGTTGTTGTGCTAACCAATTAAGCACCTTTAGGTTCACCACGGGGTGATTATCCGTGCCCACCACCACCGCAGGTGGAGTGTGGCCTGCCGCCCAAAGCTCGCCCAAATGATGCAACAACCCCACCACATCTTCACTATGAATACGGTTACTCCACACCGCTTTGGGGGTACTTTTTTCACCCAGCGCAAGGGCTCTTGCTAAGCGTATGCGGCTTTCACGGCCGGG
>CALEAR010000037.1 GCA_937943665.1 uncultured Alcanivoracaceae bacterium | reverse complement strand
GGCTGCCCTCTTTGCGGCCGCGCCCACGAGGGGTACGGATGGCATCATAAATATAGGCTTCAGTCATAAAACAGGTCCTCTTTCCTGTGCTTATCATTGTTATCAGAGTGCACTGGGTGCACTACCAAGCAAACGCTTGGTACATTGCAGCAAAATCACCGCCACTGCAATGACGATACTGCTCAAGCA
Organism: uncultured Alcanivoracaceae bacterium; assembly: GCA_937943665.1. Lineage (GTDB taxonomy): Bacteria > Pseudomonadota > Gammaproteobacteria > Pseudomonadales > Alcanivoracaceae > CALEAR01. The sequence goes on along the minus strand of CALEAR010000037.1, from coordinate 2,955 downwards.
TTCGCAAAAACCACCGCTGATGCAGCGCAAAAGCCAACAGACTTTTCAGCCAATGCTTCCAAAGCAAGGCGTGTTAGGGTTGAAGCATTCCTTGAATCCATGGAGTTATCATGAATCCCTTAGACTTTTCATCTTCTATGCTGGCCACCCTTGGCTCTTTGGGCCGAGGCACCATGGCAATGAATCGACAGCAACAACCTGAAAAACCCCTTGCACTTTACGATATGGAAGGCTGCCCTTACTGCCGCTTAGTGCGCGAGGCTCTCACCGAATTGGATTTAGATGTGGTGATTTACCCTTGCCCTAAAGGGGGCAACCGTTTTCGCCCCAAGGTGCAAGAATTAGGCGGCAGGCAGCAATTTCCCTTTTTGGTGGATCCCAACACTGGCGTGGAGATGTTTGAATCTGCGGATATTATTGCCTATTTGTACCGCACCTACGGTGAGGGAAACCCCCCAGCGCAGTGGCAGGTGAAAGCCATTAATACCCCTGGCTCTTTTGTGTCCTCGGGGTTTCGTGCTGGCAAAGGGTTACGCAAAGCACCCGCTAAAGAAAATGAGCAGCCTTTGGTGTTGTATAGCTTTGAATCTAGCCCTTTTGCCCGCTTTGTGCGTGAGCGCCTAACGGAACTAGAACTACATTATGAGCTTAAGCAAATGGGCCGCACCCAAGGCAGCGATTGGCTACTACCGCCCATGCGCAAGCGCTTAGCCCCTAACTATGCCCCTTCACAGCGTAACCGTCGGGAATTGGTGGAAAAAACAGGCCGTGTGGCCGTGCCCTATTTAATGGACCCTAACACCGGCATGGATCTGTACGAATCAGAAGATATTGTGGCCTACCTCAACCGCGCTTACGCTCGTTAAACAAGAAAAAAAGGCCTAGCCACAAGTGGCTAGGCCCTTACATTACTCGCGAGGATTAATCCTCATCTTGGTTTTCGTATTTCACCCGACGCACACCATCAGGGCTAATATCTTCATCCTCCGCATCGGCCTCAGAAGCGCCCTCTTCTGTGTCTGGCTCATTCTCTTGCTCCGTGTTGGGGCCTTCGTATTCGTACCCTTCCAAAGCAGCTAAAGGCAGCCCATCTTCGGTGAAATCCTCTAAAGGATCTTCTTCTATTTCAAGATCTTCACTGAGGCTTTCTGCATCAATCACTAGCATTTCCATTTTATCGGCGAGATCCCACTCAGCGGGTTCACCCGGTTGATGCTCTTCATATTCCTCGTTACGCGGGTCAAGCTCCGCAATAACAGGTGAGGAAATAGGTGATACCACCGCATATTCCCCTTGATCTTCCACGGCAACTTCATCCCAACGACGGAAGATAATATGCACCACCACCCCAGCGGCCACCATAATAACAGCGGTGAACACAAACAAGGCGGAAGGTGCGAAAATCCCCATGAGGAAGCCACCCACTAAGGGGCCTAAAATGGTGCCCACACCGTACACTCGTAAAAGCGCCGCCGAGGCCATCACCAACATATCGTTGGAGAATTGGTCATTGGCCAAAGATAGCCCCACGGGATAAATACAAGCGGCAATGGCGTAAAAGAGCCCACTAAAGGCAAACATGAGGGGGATGGAAGTATGTGAGAACATGGCAGTGGCCGCCGCCGATACGGCGCCAATAAGTAGTAAGGCCACCAACACAGGTAAGCGGCCTAAGCGGTCGGATAACCACCCAGCTGGCCACTGCAATAAAATAGCGCAAGCCACACTAAACCCCATGTACTTGGAAAGCAGACCCACATCTAGCCCGTTTCGTAAAGCAAACACGGGCCCCAAGGATACAAAGCCCCCTAGCCCAATACCGGCCACTAATACACCTGTAAGCCCTGCAGGTGCCTGCTTAATCAGGCGTCGAGTACTTAAGAACTCTGTAGGGGCTGGTGCGGTGGGAATCATGCTCCGTGTGAGGGCTAAAGGCACTAAGGAAAGCACCAACAAAATAGCCACAATGGAGTACACCTTGTAGTTCATAGGGCTACCTAGGCCCACCATCACCTGCCCTGCGGTGGATGCCACATACACATTAATGGTGTAAAAGCCCAAAATGGTGCCGCGGGTTTCATTGGTGGCACGGTCATTGATCCAGCTTTCCGTCACCGTGAGCAAACCCGCAATACTAAAGCCCACCAATAATCGCATAATGGCCCAACCGTATACGTTGAACCACATGGGGTGGAATAAGCTCGACGCACAAGCAATGGCAGCAAATACCGCAAAAGCACGGATATGCCCCACCTCTCGAATGATACGTACACAGAAAGTGGCACCTAATACAAACCCCACGGAATAAAAAGCCAACACAATACCCATAACGGTATCGTTAATGCCTTCTAGATCTAGGCGCAGGGAAATTAAAGTACCAAGCATTACGTTGCCGCTAATAAATAAGGCTAAGCTGGCAAATAATGCAACGAGGGATAAAACGACTAAACGCATGGGCCTCCTTGGGGGTATATGTTGCAGAGGAGCCACGAAAAAAGGCTCGGGTATCCCCAAGCCTTATGGATTAACTCCACCGAGAATGGGTGGCGGCTTGGATCCATTTATCAATGGTTTTTTGTACGGTGGTTTCTGCAGCTAATCCTATGCGATCCGCTAAGGATTGCTTTTGTTGCCATTGCACCAAATAAACTTCTGCAGAAGCGCAGGCATCAAGTAACAGCTCATCACTGGTTTGGATATCGTCCACTAAGCCTAGCTCCTTGGCTTGAACCCCAAACCAATGCTCCCCTGTGGCAACTTTTTCTAAATCCAAACTCCGGCGGTTCTCACGAACAAAATCCTTGAATAAACCGTGGGTATCCTCAAGTTCCTGAATAAACTTGGCTCGACCTTCTTCGGTATTTTCGCCAAACACAGTTAAGGTGCGTTTATATTCGCCGGCTGTCAAGACTTCCACATCCACATCGTGCTTTTTCAAAAAGCGGTGCACATTAG
>CALEAR010000036.1 GCA_937943665.1 uncultured Alcanivoracaceae bacterium | reverse complement strand
TTTTCGCCCCCATTATTTATGTGATGTTTTTATTTTCGGAAAAAGGCACCGCCCGGATGGTTCGAGCCATGCATCTGTGAGTGACAGTTAACGCAGCCGCGCCCCACTTGCATCACATCAAAGCTTCCCATGGCGCCTGCAGAATCGCCCCCCATCACATCAGCGGGGTGAGAGGTATCGGTAACGTGACAGGATTGACACAACTGCGCAGGGCGAGACACCAACATATTCACATATGGCAATTAATGCAGGCTTCGCGCACTGGCTCATGGTCCCATAGGAAGGGGCCACGATACTCAGCGTGGCAGTTGTAACAGGTTTCATTTACATCGCTACCGCGCAACAGCGTGGGCGTTATCGTGCCATGAGGGTTGTGGCAATCTGTACATGCCATTTGCCCTTCTTTCACTGGATGGTGGTAAGGGCGATTAAAATCTGCACGGCGCTCTAAATGGCAGCTCGAACACAGCTCGAGCTGTGTGGTGGTTCTCAGTAGGCGTTCATTTTTGTTATGCATGCTGTGGCAATCCACACAGGCCATGTCCCCCATTTCATGAGGTCCACCCGACCAGTGCATACGATCCCCACCACTGTGGCATCCTAAGCAAGTGTCGTTCACCGTGCTGGCGGATACATCCTCACCCACCTTGAAGAAATGCTTAAACCCTTCACCATGGCAGGCAGCGCAGAAGTTGCCATCGAATTCATCGGCACGACCGGCCGGCGTTCGCGGATCACTCGCCACAGCATGGGGAGATTCAAACATTAACTGAATATGGGAGCGCAGATCCTTCACTCTTCGCTCGGCTAACAGAGGTGATACCAAACGTAACCCTTGCTCCACCTCTTCGGATTTATCCACTTCTGCCACAGCAGGTGTGGGCAGCAAGAAGGTTATCCCCATTAACAAAAGCAGTGCACAAGCGCCCAGATAATAAGACCGTTCGATTATCCTCATGGGTTCTGCCTCCCCAGCAGTTCTTCTTATTTTTACAACGAGATGCTTTTTTTATTCGAGCCGTTAATAAGCGTTGCTCTTATTTCAATTATTAGTTATTGATCATAACACAAAATTTTAATGTGTGACTATTAAGTTCTATAGGTCTAACTAAAGGTGTAGTTTTCTATCACGGGATAACAGGCTTCCCCCCAATATACCTGGGCGTTACTCATTAACAACTCGATAATAATAGGCACAAGTTGGCCCAGGATTTGGTTGGCATCTCGCAGCTGATCACGATTGGTGCGGCTACTCCAAGTGGCGCCACCATGCACCAATTGGTTACGCAAGGTATATAAACGATGGAAGATAATACTTAGCACTGTGCCAGTGTCTCTAGCGCCTAAGGCACGGTGAGCGCTAGCTTTATCTTGTTGGAAGCGCTCCTGCCAATCCTCATACCCTTCACGACCATTATGGAAGTGCCAAAACGGTTGATACACATAAGGATTATCGAGCAATATGCGGATAGCGCTAGGGTATTGCTGCCAGATGAGACGATAAATTCTTTGCTCATCATCGAGCGCCACTAAGCGCTCAAGAAAATGAGTAAATTGGCGACTTTCGTTTAACGATATCTCCCCCATTTCATTGGCGTAAGCAGCGTTGAAAGCAATCCACAAAAACACGAAACGGCCATCATCATCCTCACACTGTTCCGCTCGATTTAACCAACTTAACGCCCTGTGAATGCGTAGTGAAATATTTTCCGGATACGTGGCCCTTTCCTGGCGCTGACGCGCTTTTAACACAGCGTAATTCAATGCCCCCTCCTTTCATTTATGTCACGTGAGTATTACTGGGTGTTAAGCGGGTAATCCCCACCGCCTTTAAGCCTGCCAAAATACCACAATGTTGCACCAAGGTGGGTGCATTACATTGCTGGCGAATTTCCTTGAGCATATTTTCCACCTTTAACAACTCCTTAACCCTTTCTTGCACATGCAAAATATGCTCATCAAGCAAGGCGTTAATATCATCACAACTTTCAAAGGGCTCGGTGGCTAAACGCAGCAAGCGTTGGATTTCTTCTTGAGACATATCTAAAAAACGGCAGTTTTTAATGAACTGCAAGTAGCTCACATGTTGCTGCGTATATTGTCGGTAATTGTTGGCATCGCGATGCGCCTTGGGCAAGATGCCAATTTTTTCATAATAACGAATGGTATCTGTGCTCACCCCAGTTTCTTTTGCAAGTTCACCTATTTTCATTGCTCCTCCTAACCTCTTGACCTTGGAGTTACTCCAAGCTGTTAAATGTATTCTGTGCTGCCCATAGGAGAAGTGCAATGTCATCCACCCATCAGAACACTCCCGAGTCTGGCTTTACGCTGTTTATTCCAAGCTTGGATTGTCCCACGGAGGAAAAAATCATACGTGAGGCCCTTGCTGATCTGCCCACTCAGGGATTACGTTTTCACTTAAGCACCCATGAGCTACAGGTAAAGGCAGAAGCCTCCCTAAAAGAGGAAGTGATTGCCCGTTTGGCAGCGCAAGGATTTTCTGTAGAAGCACCCACTCAACAACCAAAGCGCCCTTACCTGCGCCTAGGTTGTGCGGCACTTTTCGCCCTTGCTGCAGAGCTAGTGCACTTTACGCTCGCATTCCCCTGGCTTTCCGCTGCCTTGGCCCTTATCGCCATTGCTTTAGGTGGGCTCAGCACCTACCAAGCGGGTTGGCAAGCCTTAAAACAAAAACAGCTGAATGTGAATTCCCTGATGACAGTGGCGGTAACAGGGGCATTTCTCATTGGACAATGGGCAGAGGCGGCCATGGTGATGGTGCTGTTCACCCTGGCGGATCACATTGAGGCGCGCACCGTGGATAAGGCTCGCGCAAGCATTAGCAAATTACTCTCCCTAGCCCCCGCACACGCCTTGGTACTGCAAGAGAATAAGTGGCAAACCATGGCGGTTGGCGAGATAAGGCCCGGCATGCGCATTCGTGTGGCACCAGGGGAACGCATTGCCTTGGATGGCAAGGTGGTGGAAGGCCATTCCACCGTGGATGAAGCTGCATTCACCGGCGAAAACCTACCGGTGGCCAAAGCCCCAGGAGATGAGGTGTTGGCCGGCACTGTGAACCTCACCGGCAGCATAGTGGTACAAACAAGCCAAGCTAGCCACCAAACAGCACTGGCAAAAATGACACAACTCATCGAGCAAGCCCAGGAGCAACAAACCCCCATGGCGCGTTGGATTGATCAGTTTGCCTCCGTTTATACCCCTGTGGTTTTTGCCTTGGCCATTGCCACTGTGGTGCTGCTGCCTGTCTTCACTCAGCACACGCTTTTATCGGCTGTGTATGCTGCCTTGGTGCTATTGGTGATAGCCTGCCCTTGCGCCCTGGTATTGGCGGCACCGGTTACGGTATCGGCAGGGCTAACCCATGGGGCGCGGGAAGGCATTTTGATTAAGGGGGGCGCCTATTTAGAGCAAGGGCGCAGGGTTAGCGACTTA
>CALEAR010000035.1 GCA_937943665.1 uncultured Alcanivoracaceae bacterium | reverse complement strand
GACCAAAGGATTATGAGTCCTCTGCTCTAACCAACTGAGCTATAGGCCCTTTTTAAAAACAATAGAGGGTAGGCATTGCGAACAGAGGCAAATTATTATGCCTTTGTTCGCAATATGCAAGTGCCTTTGCTTTTAGTTATCGCCATCCAAGAAACTGCGCAAGTGTTCACTGCGCGATGGGTGGCGCAGTTTTCGTAGCGCTTTCGCTTCGATCTGGCGGATACGTTCACGGGTCACATCAAATTGCTTGCCCACTTCTTCAAGGGTGTGGTCCGTGTTCATATCAATACCAAAGCGCATGCGCAGTACTTTTGCTTCGCGTGCGGTGAGGTTGGCCAGCACTTTACGAGTGGCTTCTTCAAGGCCGGTGACAGTGGTGGTGTCCAAGGGGGACTCCATGTTGTCATCCTCAATAAAATCGCCCAAGCTGGAATCTTCATCATCGCCAATGGGGGTTTCCATGGAGATGGGTTCGCGGGCGATTTTTTGAACCGCGCGTACCTTGCTTTCGGGAATATCCAAACGCAAGCCAAGCTCCTCAGGAGTGGGTTCACGCCCCATTTCCTGAAGCATTTGACGCTGTACACGGTTGATCTTGTTGATGGTTTCGATCATGTGCACTGGAATACGAATGGTGCGCGCTTGGTCTGCAATGGAACGAGTAATGGCTTGGCGAATCCACCAAGTGGCATAGGTGGAGAACTTATAACCACGGCGATATTCGAACTTATCCACCGCTTTCATCAAGCCAATATTACCTTCCTGAATTAAATCCAAGAACTGTAAACCGCGGTTGGTGTATTTTTTGGCAATGGAAATTACAAGACGTAGGTTCGCTTCCACCATGTCTTTCTTGGCGCGACGTGCATCCTTCTCACCGAGGAATACATCGCGGTTGATGCGCTTGATTTCCGCCAAGGGAATGCCCACGGACTCTTCGATTTGAAGAATACGTTGCTGAGCACGTTGGAAGTCTTCTTTTTGCTCTAGTAGCTTCTCTTTTACTTCCTCAGAGATATCTGCTTTGCTGACAAAGCTTTCAAGCCAGTTTAAATCATGTTCATTGCCAGGGAAGTTTTCCACAAATTGCTGACGTGTTAAGCCACCGCGTCGAATGGCAATGGTCATAATATCGCGCTCATGGCGACGGATCTCAGAAATGGTGTTGCTCACCATTTCGCGTAGGTGATCATACACTCGCGGAACTAGCTTAAAGAGGGTGAAATGATCTGCTAATTCGGCAAGTGCTTGTTGGCTGTTTTTGTGATCACGGCCGTGCTTTTCAATGGCTTTTTCAGCGGCGGCTAATAAGTTGCGTAGCTCTTGGAAACGCTCATCAGCCAACGCTGGATCAATGGAGCCATCGAACTCCTCTTCGTCTTCATCTTGTACTTCGAGCTCGTCATCATCATCCAAGGTGTCTTCGCTGTCATCTTCTTCAACAGCGGCACTGGCAGGGGCTGCGGCACCATCGTCGTTGGGATCTAGGTAGCCTGCAATAATATCTGTGAGACGACGCTCTTCTTCAATAATGCGGTCGTAATCATCGAGCACAAACTGTACTGTGCCAGGCCAGTAGGCAAGTGCGCGCAATACATCGCGGATACCTGCTTCAATACGTTTGGCGATTTCAATTTCACCTTCGCGGGTGAGCAGATCCACAGTGCCCATTTCACGCATGTACATGCGCACAGGGTCGGTGGTGCGGCCAGGCTCAGCTTCCACGGCGGCTAAAATGGCGGCGGTTTCCTCGGCGGCCACTTCATCGGCGGTGCTGGTTTCTTCACCCGTAATCATGAGTTGCTCGGCATCCGCCGCTTTTTCCACCACATGAATGCCCATTTCGTTGATCATCTGAATGATGTCTTCGATTTGATCAGACTCTGTGATGGCCTCAGGTAGGTGGTCATTCACCTCTGCATAAGTTAGGTAACCTTGCTCTTTCCCTAGAGCGATCAGTTGTTTTAACTGTGATTGTTGCTCTTGCTGTGAAGTCATAAGTGTGCAGGCTCGTATGTCGATTAAAGGCTGTATAGCAAACACCCAATACTACTAAAAAAACAGTGTATTTTCCATGCTTTACCCATTAGCTTGGAGTTGCGCCGTGGGTTTGTGAGCTAGGTGTTCACTTTGCTTGGGTTGAGGTTATATGGGGGCATGATTGCCAATTTACAAGGGCGCACTTAATTGTGTGCGTTTTTCATTGAGTTGCTGATGTAAGGCTAATAATCGTTTGGGATCAGGAGACTCCTGTTGATGTTCAAGGGTGATTTCTTGTTCCAGTATGCGAATGTCTAGTTGTAAAAAAGCATCGCGGCAGAATCGCTCGCTCGTGTCTTGGCTCATGGGCATGGTATGTGCAGCATGTAGCAGCTGGCTGAGGTGCTGCCCTTCTTCTTGGGCCATGAGCCGGCCAAGCAAGGCCGCAGGGGTTAAGTGAGGGGTGTCACTGAGTGATTGATACACCTTGGTAAGCAAAGATATATAAGGGATATCAAGTAGGTGTAATTTCTCCGGCAAAGGGAATTGTTGCGTACGGTGAGGCTCATTAATGAGTACAATGATAAGCTGCTCTGCCAGTGTTAATGTGTGCGGAGCACGTTGCTCATGGGTGCGAACAAAGCGGCGCTGTGCTTCTTGTCTGCTGGTTTGCTCAGGAGCAGGGGTTGCAGCCTGTGGCTTGGGTTGCTGGTAAATAAGGGTTTCGAGCTCTTCCTCCGTTAAGCGCGTGCGTTCTGCTAGTTCTCGGCGGAGCAAATGGCGGTAAAAATCACCTTGAACCTGTTGCAAATAGGGGGCAGCCGCACGTGCAAGCGCGGCTCGACCATCCACCGTGTCTAATGCGTAAGGTTCGCTCAAGTGTGTGAACAGAAATTCCGAAAGAGGCATGGCGCCATCAGCGGCGGCAAGAAATCCTTCGCGGCCCTGTTCGCGTACTAAAGAATCGGGGTCTTCGCCTTCTGGCAAAAATAAAAAAGAGGCCCGCTTGCCATCTGCCAATACGGGTAATGCCGTTTCTAGAGCGCGCCAGGCGGCTCGGCGGCCAGCTTCATCACCATCAAAACAAAACACCACTTCATCCACCATTTGGAATAGGCGCTGTAAATGCTGCTCGCTGGTGGCTGTGCCTAAGGTGGCCACCACGTTGGGAACCTGGTATTGGGCTAAGGCAATCACATCCATATAGCCCTCCACTACAAACACTTGGTTATCGTTGTGTCGGCTTTGGCGCCATTCCCATAGGCCGTATAGTTCACGACCTTTATGGAAGAGTGGGGTTTCCGGTGAGTTAAGGTATTTGGGTTTGCCGTCGTCTAAGAGGCGGCCACCAAAAGCAATGGTTTCCCCTTTAATATTTCGAATGGGAAACATAATGCGGTGGCGGAATTTATCATACACACGGCCGCTGTCCTCCCGGCGCACCAATAAACCGGCAGTGATGGCATTCTGCAAACCTTCCTGATCTAGGGATAAGTGGTGCATTAGGTTGTTATAGCCTGGAGGGGCAAAGCCAAGGCCAAACAGTTTTGCTGTGGTGCCTGTGATGCCGCGCCCTTTAAGGTAATTGACCGCGGTGTGGCGCTCCGCCGCAGACCTTAGTTGTTGCCGGTAGTATCGATCTGCTCGGTGCATCAGGTCGGTGAGGGTGTGGGCTTGTTGACGACGAGCTTTATGTTCGCGGGTTTCCGCTGCTTTGGGCACTTCTACGCCAGCTTGGGCTGCTAGGGCTTCGATGGCTTCTGGGAAGGGCAAGCCATCGTATTCCATTAAGAAGGTCACCACATTGCCGCTGGCGTTACATCCAAAACAATAAAAAAACTGCTTATCCGCATTCACGGTGAAGGAAGGCGTTTTTTCATTATGAAACGGGCAGCAAGCACTGTAATTGCGGCCTGTTTTTTTGAGCGGCACACGACTATTGATTAACTCCACAATATCGGTGCGCTGAATAAGATCTTGGATAAAACTTTCAGGTATCCGAGCCATACCTACTCCAGGGCAAGGAAGACGGGAGCTTGGCGATACTCCAAGGGTTATGAATTAGGCTATCAATCTACCCTGCTGACTGAAGAATGTCAGTAGGTAACACAAGGGAGTGGAGCAAGTGATTTCACAATAAACAACAAAACCGGAGGCTAATAATAGGCTCCGGTTTCTGTGCTAACCAAAACTGGTTAGGTGTGAGCGCTTTGCTTAGTAAAGGCGCTTGCGGTGTAGCTGTTCGCGAGCCACTTTTTTCATGTGGCGCTTGATCGCAGCAGCGCGCTTACGCTTACGCTCTTGTGTTGGCTTTTCATAAAACTCGCGGCGGCGAACTTCTGCTAGTACACCTGCTTTTTCGCAGGAGCGTTTGAAGCGACGTAGCGCTACGTCAAAGGGTTCGCCTTCTTTAACTCGTACTTGCGGCATGCAAAATCACCTTTTAAATTGTCAGCTATCACATTCCATGAGGCGGATAGCAGATAACTCTTCTCTCGCCGTCATGACACGGGGATGCTGCATTCTACTTAAAATCAAACAAAATGCAAACGGTTATCCGTACATTGGCGCCTCAACTTATCTTGGGGGCAAGCATATAAAAGATATGCGCAGCTAACAAGCGGGAAAACTTTTCGTTATGATGCGCCCAAGGAGATATTTATGCGCGTATTGGGTATTGAAACAAGTTGTGATGAAACCGGTGTGGCAATTTACGATAGCCAACAAGGGTTGTTAAGTGAGGCGTTGTACAGCCAAGTGGCCATGCATGCGGAGTATGGCGGCGTGGTGCCTGAGTTGGCGAGCCGTGATCATGTGCGTCGTTTATTGCCCTTAGTGGATGAGGCGTTAGCGAAAGCACAATGTGGACCTGAGGATATCCATGCAGTGGCATACACCGCGGGCCCAGGGCTTGCGGGAGCCTTATTAGTGGGTGCTAGTACAGCGCGTGCCTTAGCGTGGAGTTGGAGAGTGCCTGCGGTGCCAGTGCACCATATGGAAGGCCATTTAGTGGCTCCTTTACTTGAGGAGGGTGCGCCTGATTTCCCCTTCACCGCTTTATTAGTGAGTGGCGGACACACACAGCTAATGGCGGCCCATCGGTTGGGCGAGTATGAGCTGTTGGGTGAATCCCTGGATGATGCAGCCGGAGAAGCGTTTGATAAAGCGGCCAAAATTATGGGGTTAGGGTACCCCGGCGGGCCTAATATTGCTGCCTATGCTGAACGGGGAACGCCAGGTCGTTTCGTGTTTCCGCGCCCCATGGTGGATAGCCCTGGCTTGGATATGAGCTTTTCTGGCTTAAAAACGTATT
>CALEAR010000034.1 GCA_937943665.1 uncultured Alcanivoracaceae bacterium | reverse complement strand
TTGTGGCCTTCTTGGATGTGCTGACATCCTTGTTATCGGGGGTGGCGATTTTCCTCGTGGTGTCTACCAATGGTCTTGCTGCCGGTGAAGGCCCAGGGTTGATCTTCGTTACCTTGCCGCAGGCTTTTGCGAGCATGCCCTTAGAGGTGGGTGGGGTATCCCTTGGGTTGGCCGTGGGGGCTCTGTTTTTTGTGTTAGTGCTGTTTGCGGGGCTCACTTCATCCATTTCCATTGGTGAGCCAGCGGTGGCTTGGCTCACTGAACGTGGCCTAAAGCGTGTGGTGGCGGCGGTCATAGTGGGTCTATTGGCTTGGGGGCTAGGGGTATTGAGCCTGCTCTCCTTCAACCTATTAGAGGGTAAGCATCTTCTGCCTGGCCGTGGCTTCTTCGATAGTATGGATTTCCTTACCAGTAATATTCTGTTGCCCTTGGGCGGCTTGCTCATTGCTATTTTTGTGGGCTGGATTATGAAGGAAACCCATGTACGCAAAGAGCTGGCCATGAAACACTTTGGTTTGTATTTGGGTTGGCGTGCGGTGCTGCGTATTCTCGCCCCTATTGTGATGATTATCGTGTTTTGGCAGGGGCTGTTTAGCTCTGATAAGGCTGAGGCGGAGCCCGCAGAGGCAGCCGTGGCTGTGGAAGAAGTGGCGGATCTTTCTGAGGCCGCTGATACGGTGAAAGGCTTAGCAAAAGGGCTGGGTGAGGCGGTGGTTTCTGGCGCTGAAAATATTGCTCAAGAAGCTAATAAGCTGCGCAGTAAGCCCACGCAAGATGCTGCCGAGGAGGCAGTACAAGAAGAGCCACAAGAGGAGCCCCATGAGTAAGGCCATGCTGACGGTGGAGGTGGCCTATGCCACCCCAGAAAAGCAGTATTTGCTGAAGGTAACCGTGCCCAAAGGCAGCACCGCCTTAGCGGCGGTGCAACGCTCTGCTATTTGGGAGCAGGTGCCCGAGCTAGAAGGGGAGCACTGGGTGTTAGGGGTGTTTAGCCAGCGGTTGAAGGACCCAAGCACCTATGAAGTAAAAGAGGGTGATAGAGTGGAAATCTACCGCCCCCTTTTGGTGGATCCTAAGCAGGCTCGGCGTGAGCGCGCTCAAGGCAAACGTTAATTAACGTGCTGGCATGGTACTAGGGGCGCCAGCGCCTTCAGTGGCTGAGGGGCCTTTTTGCTGTTCTTGTTCAATCACCCGGCGGTTAAGCTCCTTATCCTGTTCGCTAGCCACACGGCTGCCAAGATCAGAAACCACCTTGCCTTCGTAATGGCTAAAGCGACCGTCTTCAAAGTAAACCACAATGCGCTGTTCTGTGGTTTCCCCTCGGCCAGGCTTATAGATCATGGGGTAGTACCAAGTATTCTCAGTGAAGGGATCAATAAGAATGGGTTCACCCATGATAAAAGTCACTTGCTCAGGGCTCATGCCTGGCTTAAGTTGTTTAATCATATCTTCAGTGACAAAGTTGCCTTGAGGGATATCGATGCGATACACCCCAGGGAAACGAATTTTGCTACAGCCTGTTACAAGAACCGCTGCAAGTATAATAATGAGTAATGAATTAAGTTTTTTCATCGCTTTTTTGATTTCCGTTAAGTAGTGGCGATAATACAGACTCACCATTGGAACACAAGGTTCCGCCGTTCAAGCGAGGAGTTTTACGTTGGATAATCACGAATTGCGTAAAGCAGGGTTAAAAGTTACGTTACCACGGGTTCGTATTCTAGAGCTGCTCACTTCTGCGGAAGATGATGAACGGCATATGAGTGCTGAGGATATTTATAAGGCACTAATGGATGCGGGAGAGGATGTGGGCTTGGCCACGGTATACCGTGTATTGGCGCAGTTTGAGCAAGCCGGTATTGTGGTGCGCCATAATTTTGAAGCAGGTTCCGCTGTGTTTGAAGTGGCCGATGATGAACACCACGATCACATGGTGTGTTTAGAAACCGGGGCTGTGATTGAATTTGTGGACCCGAAGATTGAAAAACAACAAAAAATTGTGGCTGAAGAACATGGCTATGAGCTCGTAGAGCACTCGCTAGTGCTCTACGTTCGCCCGAAGAAAGATAAAGCCAAAGAAGAATCCTAATGTTTATCCCGCTTGGCTGAGGGTGAGCATCTCCTCGGCGTGGGCTAGGGTGGATTGTGTTAATTCAATGCCCCCTAGCATCCTTGCAATTTCAGTGATGCGATCGTCATCTTTGAGTTCATCCACATAACTGTAAGTGTTGCGCTTGGATTGATGCTTACGTACATGCCAGTGCTGTTGTCCTTGCGCTGCCACTTGCGGTTGGTGGGTGATGCATAGCAACTGGGCATGCTCGCTAAGCTGTTTGAGTAGGCGGCCCACAATTTCTGCCACGCCGCCGCCAATGCCCACATCCACCTCATCAAAAATCAGGCAAGGTACGGTAAGTGCCTGAGCACAGATCACTTGAATGGCTAAGCTCACGCGGGATAGCTCACCGCCAGAGGCCACTTTGGCTAAGGGGCGTAATGGTTGCCCTGGGTTGGCGGTGAATACAAAAGCAATGCTTTCTAGGCCATTGATGTTTGGCTCGTGGGTGGTGAGCTCAATATCAAATTGCGCGTGGGGCAAGCCAAGTTCATGCAAATGACGCTCAACACCTTTGGCTAAGGGGGTAAGGTGTTTGCGGCGTAGCTGGGAAAGCTCCTTGGCTAAGGCCAAATATTGCTGTTCAGCTTGTGCTTCAGCGGCAGCCAGTTGCTCTAGGTGCTCATCGTAGTTGCCAAGCACTTGGGCTTGTTCAAGCAGCTCTTGGTGCAGCTCAGGTAATGCCTCAGGGCGTACTCGATGGCGCCGCGCTAATTGATACGCTGTACTTAAGCGTGCTTCCACTTCATGGAGTTGAGCCGGATCCTCTTCTAGGGAGTGGAAATAATGGCGTAAATCATCGCCCGCGGCCTCAATTTGAAACAGGGCAGATTCCACCGTTTGTAGCACTTCTGCAAAGTGAGGATCTTGCTCGCGGGCCTTTTCTAACAAGCTTAAGGTGTGGCCGAGTTTATCCATGGCGGAAGAGCCATCGGGCCCATCAATAAGGTTTTCAAGGCTTTGCTGGCAGGTGCGTAAAAGCAGATCATTGTTGCTAAGGCGTTTTTGCTTGGCTTCTAGGGCTTCAATTTCTCCTTCTTGAAGCGCTAACTGGTTGAGCTCCTCAAGCTGAAACTCAAGCAAGGCCTGGCGCTCAATTTGCTCGCTAGCGGCTTGGCGAGCGGTATCATGAGCGTTGCGCGCTTTTTGCCATAGGCGCCATGCATTGGCCACGCGCTCACTGATGTTTTGAGCTTGGGCGAAACTATCAAATAATTGCTGCTGGTTTTGTTGTTGTAGCAGCGCTTGTTGTTCATGTTGGCTGTGAATGTTCACCAACATGGCGCCGAGCTCTCGGCAGGCTTGGGCGGGCATGGAACGGCCGTTAATATAGGCCCGTGAGGGGCCATCGGCACGAATGGTGCGACGAAGGGTGCATTCTAGCCCTTCATCGAGCTCCCGTTCTTTTAGCCATGCTTGGGCTTTAAGATTATGTTTAATGCAAAAAGAAGCTTCGATTTCAGCGCGCTCATGGCCTGCACGCACCATGCTGCTATCGGCACGGGCGCCAAGCGTTAAGCTTAGGGCATCAATAATGATAGACTTACCCGCGCCAGTTTCACCGGTAAGCACAGTAAGGCCGCTTTTAGGGGTAAGTGCTAAGGCTTCAATGGTGGCAAAGTTTCGTAAACAAAGTGAGGTAAGCATGGCACGCCTCCGAATGATTGTTTTTTGTTAGTGTACTGTCTAAATGTACAGTAATGCAATGGCTTTTCTTGTGAAGTGGAATTTCGTATCTTTATGTGGTGATGGTTAACTAACTACTAGAGCTAGAGTCAGTAAGCGTTATGGAGTTAAGCCCGAGAAAACAAACCTTGTTAATGACGTTAGTGGAGCGTCACATCCGCGATGGGCAACCCGTGGGCTCGAAGGCGATTGCTGATTCAGGTGTGTTATCCGTTAGCCCCGCCACCATCCGTAATTTAATGGCAGAGCTTGAGAGCATGGGGGTGTTAATGAGCCCGCATACCTCCGCAGGCCGCGTGCCCACAGAGCTAGGCTACCGTTTGTACGTGGATACGTTGCTTAAAACAAGCTTGCACAGTGCTAAAGATGTGGCGCCTTTACAGCGCGATTTGCACCACTTGTTGCAGCCGGATCAATCCCCCGACGAAATTTATAACCGCGCGTCTCAGGCCTTGGCGGAGCTCACCCGCATGGCCGGGGTGGTGGCCATGCCCAAGCGTAAAGTCACCACCTTAAGGCAGGTGGAGTTTTTGCCCTTATCGGAGCGTCGCGTGCTTGTGGTGTTGGTGGTGAACCGTGCCGAGGTGCAAAACCGCATTATTCACACCGATAAAGAATACACCGAACAAGAGCTACGCCAAGCCGCCAATTATATTAATAGCCACTATTCCGGGCAGCATTTAGAGGATATTAAATCTGCCTTGGTGCAGGCCATGCGCAATGAAAAGGATCACATGTCGCAATTGCTCGCCACCAGCGTGGATGTGGCAGAGAAAGCCCTCACCACCCAGCAAAATAATGCCGGTGATTATGTGCTAGCGGGGGAGACGAATCTGTTGAACATGGCCGAAGGGGATAACATGCACCGCATGCGTGAGCTCTTCGATGCGTTTTCGCAAAAGTACGATATTTTGCATTTGCTCGAACGCAGCCTTTCCGCTGATGGGGTGCAAATTTTTATTGGTCGTGAAGCGGGAATACAGGTGTTTGAGGATTATTCCCTTGTGTCTTCTTCTTACGCCATGGAGGATGGTTCCGTGGGCGTATTAGCCGTGGTGGGCCCCACCCGTATGGATTACGAAAAAGTCATTCCCACGGTGGATATTACCGCCCGATTGCTTTCTAACGCGCTAAATAAGCTGTAAAAGCACGTTTTTTTGCCTTACCCCTTGAATCTTGTCTTAAAGTTCCCATATCGTTGTCACCCTTTTTATGTTGAAGAGGCAGTGGTGGCTGCCGTTCGTAGATGGAGTTTCCCATGAGTGAAGAAACCAAAACAGCACCTAGCGAAGAAGAAGCGATTAAACCGGAAGCGGTTGAAGAGGAGGTTGACGGTGAGGTGGAAGCAAAAGAGGAGGCTGAAGACACCCCCTCTGTGGAGGAGCTGCAAGCCCGCTTAGCCGAAGTGGAAAAAGCCCTTGGTGAAGCCGAGCTGCGAGCACAGGCAGAGGTGCAAAACATGCGTCGCCGCACGGAGCGTGAGGTGGCAAACGCCCGGAAGTTTGCATTAGAAAAGTTTGCCGGGGATCTCGTGACTGTGGCTGATACCTTAGAGCGTGCCTTAACACAGCTCCCTGAGGATGATGAGCATGTGGCGGCAGCCCGTGAAGGCACAGAGCTGACGCTCAAGGTGTTATTGGATGTGTTTAAACGTCATCAGGTGGAGCGCATTGATCCGTTGGATGAGCCTTTTGATCCAGAGCGCCACGAGGCCATGGCCATGGTGCCCATGCCAGATAAATCACCTAACACTGTGATTGAAGTGCTTGAAAAGGGCTATGTGCTTAATGATCGTTTGATCCGTCCCGCACGCGTGGTGGTGGCGAAAGGCGAATAATTTTTGCCACGCTCTTGAAACTTCAACGGCTATCACCATATAAAAGCTAGTTTATTTTTGTTATATCCCTGTGCAGGTCGGTATTCGCTTGCACAGCGAGCAAGGAGAATGACCTGATGTCTAAGATTATTGGTATTGATTTAGGAACCACCAACTCTTGTGTTGCCGTTTTAGAAGGCGACAAAGCTAAGGTAATTGAGAATAGCGAAGGTGGTCGTACTACGCCCTCTATTGTGGCTTACACCGATGATGAAACCTTGGTGGGCCAGGCGGCGAAGCGCCAAGCGGTGACTAACCCCGATAACACCCTCTTTGCCATTAAGCGTTTAATTGGACGCCGCTTTGATGAAGACGTGGTGCAAAAAGATATTAACATGGTGCCCTACAAGATCATCGCAGCGGATAACGGCGATGCTTGGGTGGAAGTGAAGGGCAAGAAAATGGCACCGCCACAAATTTCTGCGCAAGTGTTGCTGAAGATGAAGCAAACCGCAGAGGATTATCTCGGTGAAAAGGTAACCGAAGCGGTGATTACCGTACCTGCATACTTTAACGACGCCCAGCGTCAGGCCACCAAGGATGCAGGCCGCATCGCTGGCTTAGAAGTAAAGCGTATTATTAACGAGCCCACCGCAGCAGCCCTTGCCTATGGCATGGATAAAAAAGGCGGCGAGCGCACCATCGCAGTATATGACTTAGGTGGTGGTACTTTCGACGTTTCTATTATCGAAATCGCTGAAATTGATGGTGAGCACCAGTTTGAAGTATTAGCCACCAACGGTGATACCTTCCTCGGTGGTGAGGACTTCGATACTGCCTTGATTAATTTCTTGGCCGATGAGTTTAAGAAAGATACAGGCATTGATTTATCCA
Organism: uncultured Alcanivoracaceae bacterium; assembly: GCA_937943665.1. GTDB lineage: Bacteria > Pseudomonadota > Gammaproteobacteria > Pseudomonadales > Alcanivoracaceae > CALEAR01. Next base: position 5,426 of record CALEAR010000034.1, on the reverse strand, counting down.
ATGATTCTTTGGCGCTTCAGCGCTTAAAAGAAGCAGCAGAAAAGGCAAAAATCGAGCTTTCTTCTGCTGAGCAAACAGAAGTGAACTTGCCTTATATCACTGCTGATAACACAGGCCCCAAGCACTTGGTGGTGAAAGTGACCCGTGCGCGCTTAGAGGCCCTAGTGGAAGCATTGGTCGAGCGTTCCCTAGAGCCCTGTAAAGTGGCCCTTGAGGATGCTGGTCTTTCCGCTAGTGATGTGTCTGATGTGATTTTGGTGGGTGGCCAAACCCGTATGCCGCTAGTGCAAAAGAAAGTGGCTGAGTTCTTCGGTAAAGAAGTGCGCCGTGATGTGAACCCCGATGAAGCAGTGGCCATGGGTGCAGCCATTCAGGGTGCGGTACTGGGCGGAGATGTGAAAGACATTCTCTTGCTTGACGTTACCCCACTCACCCTAGGTATTGAAACCATGGGCGGTGTGATGACGCCTCTGATTGAGAAGAACACCACTATCCCAACGCGCGCCACAGAGACTTTCTCCACTGCGGCAGATAACCAATCTGCGGTAACGGTGCACGTGTTGCAGGGTGAGCGTAAGCAGGCGGCACAAAACAAATCCCTCGGGCAGTTTAACTTAGAAGGGATTCCCGCAGCGCCCCGTGGCGTACCACAAATTGAGGTGACCTTTGATATTGATGCTAACGGTATCTTAGAGGTTAGCGCTAAGGATAAGGCCACTGGTAAAGAGCAATCCATTCAGATTAAAGCATCCTCTGGCTTAAGCGATGATGAAGTGGAGCAAATGATTCGCGATGCTGAGGCCAATGCCGAAGAAGACCGCAAGTTCGAAGAGCTGGTGCAGGCACGCAACCAAGGGGATCACTTGGTGCACGCCACCCGCAAGACTCTAGAAGAAGCGGGCGATAAGGCCACAGAGGATGAGAAGAAAGCCATTAACGAAGCCATTGAGGCCCTTGAGGAAGCCTTGAAGGGTAACGATAAGGCGGAGATTGAGGCGAAGACACAAGCCTTAACCGAAGCATCAGGCAGCTTGGCACAGCGACTCTATGCCGAAGCCGCTCAGCAGGAAGGCGCCGCACAAGGTGATGCGGATGCCGCCACAGAGGCCACGGACGAAGATGTGGTTGATGCTGAGTTCGAAGATGTAAACGATGACGAGAAAAAAGCATAAGGCCTGTGTGTCTTTGATGCATGCATCGTCTCATCACGCCGGGCCAAGCCCGGCGTGATGCGTTTACCGAGAAAAGTAAAACCATAGGTTTAGTGTATGTCTAAGCGTGATTATTACGAGGTGCTGGGTATCGAAAAGGGGGCGGATGAGAAGGAAATTCGCCGCGCTTACCGCCGAATGGCCATGCGTTACCACCCTGATAGAAACCCAGACGATAAAGAAGCGGAAGAAAAATTTAAGGAAGCCAAAGAAGCCTATGAGGTGCTTTCAGATCCGCAAAAACGGGCGGCCTATGATCAGTTTGGCCACGCCGGCTTAGGCGGTGGCGGCCAGGGTGGCTTTGGTGGCGGTGCTGCTGGCGCTGGGTTTAGCGATATTTTTGGCGATATTTTCGGTGATATTTTTGGCGGTGGTGGCGGCCGACGCAGTGGTCCCTCCCGCGGTGCCGATTTACGCTATGTGATGGAAATTTCCTTAGAGCAGGCGGTGCGCGGTACCACGGAAACCATTCGTGTGCCGAGCTGGGATGAGTGCGATGCCTGTGATGGCTCGGGGTCTCGCGATGGCTCCCAACCCACCACCTGTAGAACCTGTGGTGGCATGGGCCAGGTGCGCATGCAGCAAGGTTTCTTCAGCGTGCAACAAACTTGCCCCACTTGTCATGGCAGTGGCGAGCAAATCAGTAACCCCTGTGGCAAGTGTGGTGGTGAAGGGCGAGTGCAAACCACCCGTGAGGAAAACATTCGTATTCCAGCCGGGGTGGATGATGGCAACCGCGTACGAGTGAGTGGCCGCGGGGAGCCTGGTGCTAAAGGGGGCCCGCCTGGGGATCTCTATATTGAGATCCGTGTGAAGCAACACCCCATTTTTGAGCGCAATGGCAACGATTTGTATTGCGAAGTGCCCCTGGATTTTGTGGATGCAGCCTTAGGCGGCGAAGTGGAAGTGCCCACCTTGGATGGTAAGGTGAACTTAAAAATTCCAGCTGAAACCCAAACCGGCCGCTTGTTCCGCTTACGCGGTAAAGGGGTGCAAGATGTGCACGGCGGTGGCGTGGGGGATTTGCTCTGCCGTGTGGTTTTAGAAACGCCAGTGTCCTTAACCAAGGAACAAAAAGAGTTACTGCGCCAATTCCAAGAATCCGTTCAGAAGGGGGGAAAGCGACATAACCCGAAAAAGAATGGTTTCTTTGATGCTGTGAAGCGTTTTTTTGAAAATAACTAAAAACTAAAAAAGCGCTAAGGAAACCAGCTTTTTACTTTGTGCGGTGCCCCACTTTACGCTAAAGTAAATCGCTGGTTTTGCTTGTTATGCTGTATTGCTACGTACAAGAATTGCGTTGATCAGGTTGCTACTTGAGCCATCAAGGGCGCGAACTGTTGTGAACCTGTCTGATCTTGCGCCCTGTTTAATGCTGTTTGGTGGTTTGCGCTGCCGGCGTTTGTGAAAACTTATCTAGCCGAGCTAATGTTATGTGGTTGTCGCTCATTATTTTATTGCCATTTTTGGGGAGCCTTTGTGTGGCGTTTTTGCCTTCCAATACAAAAAATTGGGAGGCTTGGTTGGCAGGGGCAGTGGCAGCGGCCTGTACTTTCATTACCTTAATGGCTTATCCCACCATTGCGAAGGGAGAGGTGCTGGCTTGGCAGCATGCTTGGTTGCCAAGTTATGGGTTGAACTTTTCTCTGCGCATGGATGGCTTTGCTTGGCTGTTTAGCCTGTTGGTGAGTGGTATTGGCATCTTGGTGGTGCTGTACGCTCGCTATTACCTTTCTGAAAAAGATCCCATTCCACGTTTTTTCGCCTTTTTGCTGGCCTTTATGGGGGCCATGCTAGGGATTGTGCTTTCAGGCAATATTATTCAAATGGCTCTGTTTTGGGAGCTCACTAGCCTTGTTTCTTTCATGCTCATTGGCTATTGGCACCACCGGGCTGATGCTCGCCGTGGTGCGCGCATGTCCTTAATAGTTACAGCCACCGGTGGGCTTTGCTTGTTGGTGGGGTTGGTGCTCATGGGGCAAGCCGTAGGCAGCTATGAGCTTGGCCATATACTTAGCTCTGGTGATACCCTGCGTGAGCACCCTTGGTACTTGGCTATTTTGTTATTGGTGGCCTTGGGGGCACTCACCAAAAGTGCGCAATTCCCTTTCCATTTTTGGTTGCCGCGGGCCATGGCGGCACCCACGCCCGTGTCTGCTTATTTGCACTCCGCCACCATGGTGAAGGCAGGGGTGTTTTTGCTCATGCGATTTTGGCCCGTACTCGCAGGAACAGAGGCGTGGTCTTACCTCATTGGTTTTGCGGGCTTGATTACCCTGGTAATGGGCGCCTTTGTGGCCATTTTCCAGCAAGACCTTAAGGGCTTGTTGGCTTATTCCACCATCAGCCATTTGGGCTTAATCACCTTGCTGTTGGGTATGGGTACCCCCTTGGCGGCGGTGGCGGCCCTATTGCACGTGCTTAACCACGCCACCTTTAAAGCCTCCTTGTTTATGGCGGCGGGGATTATCGATCACGAAAGTGGTACGCGGGATCTGCGCGAGCTCACGGGATTGCGCAAGTTAATGCCCATCACCGCCACCTTGGCCATGGTGGCAGCTGCTGCCATGGCTGGGGTGCCCTTGCTGAATGGCTTTTTATCTAAGGAAATGTTTTTTGCGGAGGCCGCCGGTTTTGGCTCAGTAAATACTTGGTTGCCCACCTTGGCGGTACTGGCAGGCGCCTTAAGTGTGGTGTACTCCCTGCGCTTTATCACTGAGGTGTTTTTTGGCCCGCCACCGAGTGGTGAACTACCCAAAACCCCCAAAGAACCTCCCCGTTGGATGCGGTTCCCCATCGAAATGCTCGTGGTGCTTTGCATTGTGGTGGGTACCTTGCCTGGGGTAACGGTGGCCCCTGCCTTAAACCTTGCCGTGCACCATATGCTAGGGGCCTATACCCCTGAGTACAGTGTGCAAATTTGGCATGGGTTTAATTTGCCCTTGCTCATGAGTGTGCTGGCCTTTGGCTTTGGTCTGTTGTTGTATTTCCTCTTACAGCGCCGCTATGGCATTAGCCGCTTGGATAAGGTGCCCCTGCTGCATCGCTTAGATGGCCAGCGTGAGTTTGAGCGAATTCTGTTGGCAGTTACTTCCTTTGCGGTGCGCGTGGAGGAAAAGCTTACGTCGGAGCGTTTGCAGCCACAGCTGTTTTGGCTTTTTGTGGTGACCTTTGTGGTGGGCGCCCTCACGGTATGGCGCAGCCCCATTGAAGCGGTGCGTTCCCCCATTGGATTTGAGCCCATGTTTGCGGTGCTGTGGATTGTGGGGGGAGTATGCGCAGTGGCGGCAGCGTATCAGGCCAAGCATCACCGTTTAGCTGCCCTTATTTTAATGAGTGCAACGGGCATTGTGGTGAGCCTGACCTTTGCGCTGTTTTCTGCTCCTGATCTGGCCCTAACACAGGCGGCGGTGGAGGTGGTAACCACTGTGCTAATTTTGTTGGGGTTGCGTTGGTTGCCGCGGCGTTTAACCCCTGATATTACCGGGGTGAAAACCACCTGGCGTGATTACCGACGCCGCCTACGCGATGGTGTATTAGCCGTGGCCATTGGGGTGGGCATGGCGGCGGTTACCTATTTGGTACTGCTTAGTGCCGGGCCTACTAAACTTACGGATTTCTTTATTCAGCACGCCTTGCCGGAGGGTGGTGGCACCAACGTGGTGAACGTGATTTTAGTGGATTTCCGTGGCTTTGATACCTTCGGCGAAATCACCGTATTAGGGGTGGTGGCGCTGACGATTTATGCCTTGCTACGGCGCTTCCGCCCGGCGCCAGAAAGCATAGAGATCCCTGCGCAGCGCTTAGGCAGCGTGAAAAATGTGGCGCCTTGGCAGCTTACCCGCCGAGGTTATTTAGCCCTGCCGGCTATTTATTTCCGTGCGCTTATGCCGGTGTTAGTAATGTTGGCCCTGTATTTCCTTTACCGCGGCCACAATGAGCCTGGGGGCGGTTTTGTGGCAGGGCTCATTTTAACGGTGGCCTTAATGTTGCAGTACATGGTGAGCGGCACGCTGTGGATTGAAGCGAAGCTACGCATTCGCCCCCATCAGTGGTTGGGCACGGGTATTTTATTGGCCTTGGTTACGGGGGCAGGGGCCTGGTGGTTTGGATTCCCCTTCCTCACCAGCCATACCGCTGTGATGCAGCTGCCAGTGCTGGGCGAAATGCATTTCCCCAGCGCCTTTTTGTTTGATTTAGGGGTGTTTGCGTTAG
>CALEAR010000033.1 GCA_937943665.1 uncultured Alcanivoracaceae bacterium | reverse complement strand
GTGCTTAAAGCCCATTATGTTACATCTCTTATTCAGGCGTTTCTTCTTGTGCTTGTAGGCGCTTTAGCAGGCTGGAAGTATCCCATCGGCCACCGCCCATGGCTTGGATATCTTTATAAAAGCCATCGATGATTTCAGTGATGGGCAGCGGTGCCTGAAGCTGTTTGGCCTCGTTCAAACAAATGCCAAGATCCTTGCGCATCCAATCCACAGCAAAGCCATGATTATACTCATCTTTTATCATGGTTTTGTAGCGGTTTAGCATTTGCCAGGAACTGGCCGCCCCTGCACCTATTACCTCAATGACCTTGGCCACATCCAAACCGGCCTTCTGAGCAAAATTCATGGATTCCGCTAACCCTTGAATAACACCTGCCACAGCAATTTGGTTACACATTTTAGTTAATTGGCCAGCACCCACAGGACCCATAAGGTTAATGGCTTTGCCATAGTGTTGCAGCAGGGGTTTTAGCGTAGTGAAAGTGTTTTCATCACCGCCACACATGATGGTGAGGGCGCCATTTTCGGCGCCTTGCTGGCCGCCCGAAATGGGTGCATCTATGAAGTGGCAACCTTGTGCCTGCGCGTGTTGTGCGATTTCTTTAGCCACGTGGGCCGAAGTGGTGCTGTGATCCACGAGGTAGCCGCCTTGTGGTAGCCCTGCCAAGATGCCGCTTTCCCCCAAGGTAACTGCACGTAAATCATCATCATCACCCACACAAGTGAACACCACTTGTGCCTTGGCAGCCGCTTCTCTAGGCGTGTGTGCCATTTCACCAGGGTATTCTTTTATCCATTGCTTCGCTTTTTCAGTGGTGCGGTTATAAACGGTTACTTTTAAGCCTGCTTTCGCTAAATGACCGGCCATGGGGTAGCCCATAACACCTAATCCAATAAACGCCACAGAGTGAAATTGCATGTGTACAACCCTTCAACAATGAATAACAACAAGGCATCTTAACGTGAATTGATGAGGAACCCTAGGGCAAAAAAAAGCCCCAACCGGTGTTGGGGCTACAAGGAGAAGAGCGTGTTAGCGCTTATCTATTTCCACAAAGGGACGCTCATCGCTACCAGTGTATAACTGACGAGGACGGGCAATACGGTAAGGATTACCCACCAATTCTTCCCAGTGTGCCACCCAGCCCACGGTGCGGGAAAGGGCGAAGATCACAGTGAACATGGAAACGGGAATACCAAGGGTTTTTAATACAATCCCAGAGTAGAAATCTACGTTGGGGAAGAGTTTACGCTCGATGAAGTACTCATCATTTAGCGCAATTTCTTCGAGCTTCATGGCTAGTTCAAGCTTAGGATCCTGAATGCCTAGCTCGCCAAGCACCTGGTGGCAAGACTCACGCATTACGCTCGCACGTGGATCATAGTTTTTGTAAACGCGGTGGCCAAAGCCCATGAGCTTAAAGGGGTCGTTTCTATCTTTTGCCTTGGCGATATATTTATCGATGTTGGAAACATCGCCAATTTCATCAAGCATTTTTAATACGGCTTCGTTGGCACCGCCGTGAGCAGGGCCCCATAATGTGGCTACACCTGCAGCAATGGCAGCATAGGGGTTAGCGCCTGAGGAGCCAGCCATGCGTACAGTGGAAGTGGAAGCGTTCTGCTCGTGGTCCGCGTGTAGGATAAAAATGCGGTCCATGGCTTGGGCCACCACAGGAGAAACCGTGTAATCACTATTGGGGCCACCAAAGAGCATGGTGAGGAAGTTCTCTGCGTGAGAAAGCTCAGCATTGGGTGCCACAAAATCTTCGCCAATAGAGTGCTTGTAGCACATGGCGGAAAGTGTGGGGAGCTTAGCCACTAAGTTAAGAGCCACCTCTTTGCGGTGCTCATCATTGTTAATATCCAACCCTTCGTGGTGGTAGGTGGAGAGAGCACCTAGGGCGCTCAGGAGCATCCCCATGGGGTGTGCATCGGGAGTGAAACCTTTGAAGATTTCCTTAAGCTGCTCAGGTACTTCCGCGCGAGACTTAATTTCTTTAATGAAGTCGGCTTTTTGCTCGGCATTGGGAAGCTCGCCGTATAAAAGGGCGTAACACACTTCCATGTAGTCAGATTTGCTTGCTAGCTCTTCAATGGAATAGCCGCGGTGTAATAGCTGTCCTTTGCCGCCATCAATATAGGTAATGGTGGATTCACAGGAAGCGGTGGACTGGAAGCCCGGGTCAAATGTGAATAAGCCTTTGGCAGCCAAGGGACTGACATCCACAACGTCTTGTCCTAGTGTGGGGGTATAAACGGATAACTCTAATGCCTCGTGCCCATCCACCTTGAGGGTGGCTTTCTTCTCAGTCATGGGTTTCTCCTGATCTGGAACTTATCTACTCATTGTACGCTTAACACCTTGATATAAATAAGGTGAAAGGGTTTGTAGATAGTCTATAGCGCGGTACTACATGCGCTTTTTCAAAGGTTAATGGTTAGGTAAAAATAAAGGGCAACACTGGTCCGTGCCCTTGTTTCGCGATGGCGAAGGTACGTATTTACAGTAACTTTGTCAATAAAATACAGGGAGTGAGTCCATAAAAGTGAGCACCAATTCCCTTTGAAATCCATTGTGTTGATCAAATTAAAACCTGCAATGCACGAAGGTTTTAGTTTAAGTAGTAGTTGATGAGTTATGTGTAACTGTTTGTTTATTGGTATGATAAAAAATAAAAGTAAGGCGCTGTTTGTTTGGCTTTTAAGAAAGAAGTTCTGAGCGGAATGAAGGGTTTTTTTGCTGGCCATGTTTGTCATTGCACGCCTTCAGGGATATACTTGCCACCCGTTACGTAGTGGACTGAACAACCTTCTGCGTAGGAAAGC
>CALEAR010000032.1 GCA_937943665.1 uncultured Alcanivoracaceae bacterium | reverse complement strand
AATACCTGAATATTGATGGGTAACACCGTTTTCATCTGTTACTGTGAAGCTGTGCTCACCCCATCCGTATCCCTCTTTTAAATCAAAGCTAAGGCGGGTGCCATCCACGCTAACAAAATCCCCCTGAGCACGTTGCGGCGACACCCCCACAGGAATCACCACATCAGGATCATTAGCGCTACGCGCATTAGGTGCGTTAAGATAGTTTTGCCAATCGTGCCCACGGCTATGGCGCACCCTCGGGGTGAGTTTCGCAAATACCATATTAAAATTGGCATACGCAGGTAGAGGCTCACTTAATTGAACTTCCACCACACCTTCTTCGGGCGCACTATGCACCTGGACACCTGTGATGGTTAAATTCTCAAGGCCTAGATCCTCTTTGGTTTGATGCTTTTGCAAGCCCACATTATGAGCCAAGGTGCCATCATTGTATGGGGACATATCATTATTACGCCCATGGCAAGCGATACATTCTTCGCCCCGCGGATCTAACTCTTTAATAGTGGCCCACTCTGCACCATGAAACATGGTGCCATCACCTGTTTTATCCAAATCCACATGCTCTTTTTTATCGTCATCGGACATACAACCCGCCAACAACACAGCGGTTATGATGGCGAGCAAGGCCTCCCTGAAACGCTTTTTAAACGCTATGTTAGGTGTCAGGTCTCCACACTCCTCGCTTAATTATTCTTCTTACCATGGCTCTAGAAACGATAGGCCACTGATCCCATGATCATATGAACGGTTTGGTTATAGTTTTCTGCCCCCATGAACCAGTAGCCTCCCACTTGTCCATGATCCAAGGCCCAATCATTTTCGCGGTATTGGTGGGCCACATACATGAGTTTCACAGTGGTGTTATCACGGGGTTTCCAATCGCCATAAAGACGCAACTCGCGCAATTTATTTTTAATCTTTTTGAAATCATTGCCTTGTCGCGCACGTATATCTGTGTAACTGGTGATGTAGAGCAAATCAGCTCCGGCTCCCCAGCGGCCATCTTCGGTAATATCACCGCGGCCACCCACACCAAGAGTGTAAGTACTCAGCTTATGACGTAAATCTTGGCTCACCCCCGCCTGGTTACGCTCGCCATCTTCATAGGTGAAGTAGCCATAACCCGATAAACGCTTAGAGGGAAAATAATCCGCCGTTAAGGTATACGCCATACGGTCATCAGAACGTAACCCTAACTCAGACTTGGTATATTTATCTTCGCGCCAGGTGATTTCACCCCCTAAGGCTAACTGCTCCATGGCCGCCCAGTTTATGCTTGCTGCCACATTTGAGCGATCCACACTGGCAAGGTGATACTTTCTTAAGGCCTCATGATTACGTGTGAGGGTGTCATCATAGGTACTGCCCACACGCTCAGCATAGCTAACGCGCAATCGTGTACTCACCGCTGGCGAAAAGCGTGTACCCAAGCGCGCATGCACCGTGGTTTCTTCGGTTTCGCTACGTGCCGATACTAATCGA
>CALEAR010000031.1 GCA_937943665.1 uncultured Alcanivoracaceae bacterium | reverse complement strand
CGACTGGGACCGCGCTTTGGGCCGCACAGGCAGCGGCATTTGGCTGCACGGCGTCGGAGAACTGTATTCGGAGTACGTGGAGAGCGCCGCCGGAGACATCACGTTGGCCACTGAAAAACCGGCACCGTAAGCGGGGCCACTTTCGAGCTGAGCTAGTGGCTGCTCCACATAAACTCACAGTGGCCGCGCGAAAGCCCACCGAGTTTTGGCTTTATAACGGGGCTTTGCCTGGGCCGCAAATTGTAGTTCGTGAGGGAGATACGGTGGAAATTCTATTTAAGAATCGTTTGCCAGAACCCACCACTGTGCATTGGCATGGTTTGCCAGTGCCCCCCGAACAAGATGGCAACCCACAGGATGCGGTGGCACCGGGTGAAGAGCGTTGGTACCGCTTTACCTTGCCTGAAGGGTGTGCAGGAACTTATTGGTACCACCCGCATCCCCATGGTTTAACCGCCATGCAGGTGGCGCGGGGGTTGGCAGGTACTTTTATTGTATTGCCGAAAACACCATCGCCCTTGAGTGAACTTGAAGAACAGCATTGGTTAATCTCAGACTTGCGTTTAAATGCACAGGCTGAAATTCCTGAGAATAAGGTGGAAGATTGGCTGAATGGTCGAGAAGGCCACTTTGTGTTGATCAACGGACAGCGTGAGCCGCAAATCACCATTAATAACAGTACGCGCTTGCGTATTTGGAATGCCTGTGCTGCACGTTACTTGCGTTTACATATACCTGGCGTGCAATGGGTGTTACTTGGTACCGATGGTGGCCGTGTGGAACGCCCTCAATGGTTTAAGGAGGAGCTTTTACTGGTGCCCGGAGAGAGGGTGGAGGTGCTTGCGTGGCGTGAAACCGCCAGCGCTGAACCCTTGCTTAGCCATTACTATGATCGCGATAAAATGATGGTACAAGAACCTCACGACACCTTGGTATTAGCACAGGTGCATCATGAGGCCGGGGCCACTCCAGCGCTACCAACGCAGCTGCGTGAGTTCCCCCACCTTAAGGAACCCAAAGAAAAGAAACGGGTGGTGTTTAGCGAAGCCCATATGGATCATCACCACCATGGCCCTATTTCTCGTCAGATGTTGGAAAATATGTTTTTTGTGAATGGGCGTGTTTATGACCCTAACCGTATGGATCTCACGAGCAAAGTCGGTGAATGGGAGCATTGGATACTGGTGAATGATTCCCATATGGATCACCCCTTTCATTTGCATGGTACACAATTTCTTGTGACCCATCGGGAATATCAAGGCAAAGCCATGCCTGAGCCTTTTAAAGCGTGGCGTGATACGGTGAACTTAAGGCCAAATGAAACGGTACACATGGTGGTTCGTCAACAACACCTAGGCATTCGTATGTTTCACTGTCACATACTGGAACATGAAGACTTGGGCATGATGGCCAATTTACATGTGATTGCGCCCACTAAATAAGGAGTGAGAACATGAGTGAGCACACAAAAGAATCCGTCAGCTTGCCGGTGGAAGGTATGAACTGTGCTTCCTGTGTGGGGCGAGTGGAAAAAGCTTTGTCCCAAGTGTCGGGCATTGAAGCGGTGTCCGTGAATTTAGTAACTGGGCAGGCACAGTTTGAAAAATCAAATGGGCTTGCCTTAGGAGAGGCCATCGCCGCCATTGAAAAAGCGGGTTACAAGGTCCCTGCTGAAACCTCACAGTTTGATGTGCAGGGCATGACTTGCGCCACCTGTGTGGGGCGAGTGGAAGCAGCGGTACAGGAGTTGGCCCATGTGGTGGAAGTAAAAGCTAACTTAGCCACTGAAAGAATCACCGTGGTGGGCCATGCAGAACCTGCTGCCGTAGTGGCCGCCGTGGAGAAGGCCGGCTATGGCGCAAGTTTAGTGAAGCAAGGTGCCACACAGCCTTTTCAGGATAAAAAAGATAAAGAAGCAGAACAGCTAAAACGCCACTTTTGGCTAGCTTTATGCTTAACCTTACCCGTGTTTGTGCTTGAAATGGGTGCCCATGCTATCCCTGCTTTTGATGCGTGGGTGCAAAGCACTTTAGGCCAGCAACTCAACTGGTGGATCCAGTTCCTGCTAACCACTTTAGTGTTAGCGATTCCTGGGCGAGTGTTTTATCGCATTGGTATTCCTGCGTTATTGCGCGGCAGCCCTGATATGAATTCCTTAGTGGCTGTGGGCACACTGGCGGCTTACAGTTATTCTTTAGTGGCCACCTTTGTGCCGCAATTGCTTCCGGAGCGCTCGGTGCATGTGTACTACGAGGCTGCCGCTGTGATTGTGGCGCTGATTTTGCTAGGGCGTTATTTAGAGGCCCGAGCGAAAGGGCGAACCTCAGCTGCTATTCAGCGTTTAGCTGGGCTGCAAGCAAATACTGCTCGCGTACAACGAGGTGAGAAGGTGTACGAGATCCCCATAGAAGAGGTGCAACAAGGGGATCTGATTTTGGTGCGGCCAGGGGAGCGCATACCTGTGGATGGCACAGTGGTATCCGGTGAAAGTTATGTGGATGAATCCATGATTTCAGGTGAGCCCGTACCCATTGAAAAGCAGGAAGGGGATGAAGTGGTGGGGGGCACTGTGAACCAAACAGGCGCCTTTTCCTTTAACGCCACGGCGGTGGGCGCCGATACGGTGCTTGCCCAAATCATTCGTATGGTGGAGCAAGCGCAAGGAGCTAAATTACTGATTCAAGCCATGGTGGATAAGGTGACCCTATGGTTTGTGCCAGCCGTGTTTGCGGTGGCGATTCTCACCTTTATTACCTCCCTTTTTGTATTTGATACCAGTTTTACCTTCGCCTTAGTGAATGCTGTGGCTGTGTTGATTGTGGCCTGCCCATGCGCCATGGGGTTAGCGACACCTACCTCTATTATGGTGGGCACTGGGCGTGGTGCTGAAATGGGGGTTTTGTTCCGTAAAGGTGAGGCACTACAAACTTTAAATGAAGTGGCGGTGGTGGCGGTGGATAAAACCGGCACCCTTACAGAGGGGCAGCCGCAACTTACAGATCTTGAAGTGAGTGCTGGCCACAACGAGCAACAGGTGCTTGCTTTAGTGGCGGCAGTGGAGAGCCAATCAGAGCATCCCATCGCGAAAGCCATTGTGGCTGCGGCTGAGGACGCCGGTATTCAGGTGCCTGAGGTGGAAGCCTTTGAATCCATTACTGGCTTTGGTGTACGAGCCCAAGTGGAAGGGAAAGAAGTGCACATTGGGGCAGATCGTTTCATGGAGAAGCTTGGGCTTTCCGTGGCTTCCTTCAAGGAAAAGGCGCAACAAATGGGTGAGGAAGGTAAAACCCCCATGTATGCCGCCATTGACGGAGTGGTAGCGGCCATTATC
>CALEAR010000030.1 GCA_937943665.1 uncultured Alcanivoracaceae bacterium | reverse complement strand
CTCTTGCCCCCGCGCATGATAAAAAGCTTCCACAAAGCGAGACAATGTACCCGCGTCAATAGCCCCCCGCAAACCTTGCATTAGCTCTTGGTAGTAATGCAAGTTGTGACTGGTGCCAAGCTGTCCTGCAAGCATTTCACCGCAGCGATTTAAATGGTGTAGGTAGCTACGTGTAAAGTGTTTACAAGTATAACAGCTACAGCTTTCATCGAGGGGCCGCAAATCTGAGCGATACTTAGCATTGCGAATCCGTACCACTCCCTCACGGGTAAAGAAGTGCCCATTGCGTGCATTACGCGTGGGCATCACGCAATCCATCATATCAATACCGCGGCGCACCGCTTCCACCATGTCCTCTGGGCGCCCAACGCCCATGAGATAGCGAGGTTTATCCTTCGGCATCAACGGTGTAATGGCATCTAGTACGGCAAGCATTTCCTCGTGAGGTTCCCCCACAGATAATCCCCCTAAGGCATAGCCGTGAAATCCTATTTTTTCTAGGCCCGCCAAGGATTCTTCACGCAGGTGGGGGTACATACCCCCCTGCACAATGCCAAAACAAGCAGCATCATTGCCCTCATGGGCCTCACGGCTGCGCTGGGCCCAGCGTAAGGATAAACGCATGGAATCCGCCGCCTGTTGCTCTGTGGCAGGATAAGGGGTGCATTCATCAAAAATCATGCAAATATCACTGCCTAAATCCGCTTGCACTTGCATGGATTTTTCTGGGGTGAGGAACACCTTATCTCCATTAATGGGCGAACGAAATTCCACACCCTCTTCGGTAATTTTGCGCATTTTTCCCAAGCTAAACACTTGGAAGCCGCCGGAATCCGTTAGGATGGGTTTATCCCAATGCATAAATCCATGCAAGGAACCGTGGGCTTTGATCACCTCCGTGCCAGGGCGCAACATTAAGTGATACGTATTGCCCAAGCAGATTTCTGCCCCCGTAGCGGCTAAATCTCGAGGCAACACTCCCTTAACGGTGCCATAGGTACCCACAGGCATAAACGCAGGCGTTTGCACCTTACCACGGGGAAACACCATTTCACCACGGCGGGCGGCACCCTCTTGAGTCTTTAAGGAAAAGGACATGCGACTAGACACGATGTGTATTTTCTCCCTTGGATTTTTCAATCAGCATGGCATCACCATAACTAAAAAAACGATATTCCTGTGCCACGGCCTCATGATAAGCCGCCAGCACCTTTTCTTGTCCAGCAAAAGCGCACACCAACATTAATAGGGTGGATTTTGGCAGATGAAAATTAGTAATTAAGGCATCCACGGTTTTAAATTCATACCCTGGATAAATGAAGATATCGGTTTCTTGGCTGCCCACCTGCAGTTCTCCCTGCTGTGAGGCGGCTTCTAAAGCCCTTAAGCTAGTGGTACCCACCGCCACCACGCGACCACCTCGGGCCTGGGTGTTAGCAATAAGCCCAGGCAGCTCAGGCGGAATCGTAAAGCGTTCTGAGTGCATATGATGCTCTTGCACCACATCCACCCGCACCGGTTGAAAAGTGCCCGCCCCCACATGCAAGGTGACAAAACCAGTGTTCACCCCTTTGGCTTGAATGCGCTTAATAAAGGCCTCATCGAAATGTAGGCCCGCGGTGGGGGCGGCCACGGCACCTGGGTGCTCGGCATATACCGTTTGGTAACGATTAGCATCCTCAGCCTCCGCCAATCGTTCCATATAAGGCGGCAAAGGCAGCTGCCCTTGTTCCTCTAATAGCGGCAAAATAGACACATTGGCTTTCAAGTGGAATAAATCCGCCTCACACCCTAACACTTCCATGCCCGCTTCATTGGCAAACACTAACTTACTGCCTGCTTTGGGGGCTTTGGAGGCGCGCACATAGGCTAGCACTTCATCTTCACCTAGCAAGCGTTCCACCATCACCTCTACTTTGCCGCCTGTGGTTTTATGCCCAAACAAACGTGCAGGAATCACACGGGTATTATTAAACACCAATAAATCATTAGGTTGCAGCCAAGTTAATACATCAGGGAACTGACAATGTTCTAGCTCACCTTCCGCAGGCAAATACATCAATCGCGAAGCGGTGCGCTCAGCGGCGGGGTAACGAGCAATACGCTCCTCAGGTAATGGAAAATCAAAACTATCAACACGCATGACGGCTTAGCCAGTAAGAAACAATGGCGCCAAGGGTACAAGAGGTAACGTCAGGGCGCTAGTGTTGGTTTTTTTGAAAAAACGCTTTTCAATTAGGTAGCACTTGCTTATACTTCACCCCCAATGCCAGAGTGGTGAAATTGGTAGACACAGGGGATTCAAAATCCCCCGCCGTAAAAAGCATGCCGGTTCGAGTCCGGCCTCTGGTACCAAACATATTAAGCCCTGATATATCAGGGCTTTTTTGTGCCTAACCGCTCCATGAGGTACTCAATATGCCCACCTTTCCTTCTGCCCCCCTTTGGCGCCGTTTAGCCGCCCTCGGTTACGATAGCCTGCTCTTGGGCGCTGTGATGTTTGTCAGTATTGGCTTGTTAGTGTGGTTATACCAATTCACAGGGTTGCCCATGATGGAGCTCAACGGCGTGGCTAAACCCCCCACTTGGTTTTCAGAATGGGTGATTCGCGGGGCCATGCTTTGCATTATTTTAGGGTTTTATGGCTACTTTTGGCGCCATGGCGGGCAAACCCTAGGCATGCGCGCTTGGCGAATTCGCACCGAACGGCATGATCAGCGCCGCTTATCTTGGGGACAAGTGGCAATTCGTTGCATTGTGGGGATGGCTAGCTGCGGTGTCGGCTTTATCTTTGTATTACTTACCCACAAGGGGCAAGCCCTGCAGGATATATTTTCAAACACACGTACTGTGCTTCTGCCCAAGGAAAATTAGCGAATTCTTAATAACAGCCAAACCCCCAATATACAACACAGCACGGGTGGGGCGGCCGCAGCAGCCACGGGGGATACATGAAATACCATGCTCATATGCCCCACAAATTGCTGCCCATAGTGGAATAACAAACCCGCAATAATTCCTGTGGTTAACCGCAGGCTCATGGGTACCTCACGCAAGGGCCCAAAAATAAAAGAAATGGCAATGAGCACCATGCCAAGTATGGCTAAGGGCTGTAGGATTTTTTGCCAAAAGGTAAGTTGATACTCGGCGGGCTCAAGCTCTTGCTCTTGTAAGTAAGTGATATATTCCCATAGTTTAGATAAAGCTAAATGCTCTGGCTTCACCGCCACCACCGCTAAAAATTCTGGGGTTAACCCCGTATCCCACTCAATGGTTTCTTCTTTAAAGGTTCGCACCTGATAGGGCTCGAGTACAGAGCCGTGCACACCCTGTGTACGCCATTGCCCATCCTCATAATGGGCCTCCTCAATAAAGTATGCGCGTTCTAACTCACGTTCCTTGTTAAAAGCAAAACGGGTGACACCATGCAAAATGCCATCCGTATCCACGGCATTAATATGAATAAACTCATTGCCTTCTCGGTGCCAAAAGCCATGGCGAGAACTAATGGCTTCCCCTTTACCTTCGGCCACGGCTCTATTTGTTTGTGCTAGCTGTTCCGTGTAAGGCACTACATATTCTCCTAAGAGCAACCCCACTAGCAGCAATAAAATGGCGGGGCGCAATGCCAAGCGGGTAATCTTGCCCACCGAAACACCTGCCGCACGAATCACAGTGAGCTCACCACTACTTGCCAACATCCCTAAACCAATGAGAGCACCCAACAAAATTGCCATGGGCAAGAACTCATAAATGCGGCGCGGCATGGTGGTGATAATAAACTCAAAGGCTTGCCACGCTTGATAATTGGCACGCAACCCTTCCAGTTCGGCGATATAACTGAATAAGCCATCTAGGGCCACCAATACGCCTATTACCCCAAGAGCAGGCATTAAAACAGACCACCAAATGTATCGGCGTAATATCTTCATGGTGCTACCTTTGCCTTACGGGCCAAGCGCATACGGCGCCAATCGGACCAGTGATAAAATACGAACACTAAAAACGCCGCCACCACATGCACCCACGCCATGTGGTAATACCAAGGACGTTGATCCACAGGAATATCAGCTAACCAACTGCGCAACACCAACAGAACCCCCATGTACAGCATGTATAACAGCACAGCGGGAATAATTTTACCAAAGCGCCCCTGCCGCGGGTTCACGCGTGCCAAAGGAATGGCCGCCAACGACATAATGGGCACAATTAAAATCAAAGAAATACGCCACTGCAGCTCTGCATTGGCTTCAGCACTATCGCTTTGAATGAGCTTCATGGTGGGCCAGCTTCTCACTTTAGGTGTACGATCCACCCTTTCCTCCCCCACACGCACCAAGGCGCGTTGGAATTCCACACTGCGAAAATCTCCAGCCCCCGGCTGCCCTTGATACTGCTTGCCATCAGAGAGCTCTAAATAGCTCATTCCTAAGTGTTCCACCATACGCCCTTCCGCCGCCCAAACGGTAACTAATTCACTACGTTTGGTGGTGGGATCCAAACGGAAGTCGGAAAGAAACACATTTTTAAGCACGCCTCTTTCCTTATCCACGGTACCCGCATAGGTGGCTCGGGAACCGGTATCGCTTGAGCGTGTATGGAAACGCCCTGGGGTGAGCAACTCCAAAATGGAACGGTTGCGTTGTTCATCGCGCAGCTGTGCACCTTGTTCATCTCCCATGGGCGTGATATACAACGCAAACACAGCAATGATGGCAACGGTAACTGTCACCGGTAAAGAAATGGCCTTCACAATGGCACGCCGCCCCACACCACAGGCATTCATCACAGTGATTTCATGGGTCACATACATGCCACCTAGCACCAGTAAAATGGCAATGTACAGGCGCAGGGGTAAAATGAGCTGCAAAAACTCAGGTAGCCGATAGGCCATGATGAGGAATAATGCATCTGCAGCAATTTCACCCACAGCGGCATCGGCCAAGTACTTGATAAAACGGCCTGTGACAAGCACCATCACCAACACAAAGGTGACCACCAACGTCGTCACAAGTAATTGTCTGTTAATATAACGGTTGAGTATCAATTCTTATCCTGCCG
>CALEAR010000029.1 GCA_937943665.1 uncultured Alcanivoracaceae bacterium | reverse complement strand
GCGGCCAATATCACCAATATTGGTGCCAGCTAAGTTAGTGAGGGATTCTGCCACCGCCATACGACCGGCCGCCGGCGCATTCACTAAAGCCACAGGGGTTCTTTCACCCATGCTCATGGCTTCACCGGTGTAGCTGGTGTAACTGCTTAAGGTCACCGCACAATCCGCCACAGGAATTTGCCAAGGACCCACCATTTGATCCTGCGCCACTAAACCGGTGGCGCTGCGATCCCCAATGGTGATCAAAAAGTTTTTGCTGGCCACGCTGGGCAGATGTAACACACGGCTAACGGCATCACTTAGTGAAATATCTTGAATATCAAAGGGCTGGCGCTGGAAATCACTGCGGTAAAATTCGCGCTCCATTTTTGGCGCGTTACCGAAGATCACATCCAAGGGGAAATCCACCGTGGGCTCTTGCAGTAGTTCGTCCGACACCTCTAAGTACTCTTCCTCGGTGGCCACACCTAGCACAGCATAGGGAGCACGCTCACGTTCACACAGGGCTTTAAAGGTGGCGAGATCTTCATCCTTCACCGCCAATACGTAGCGCTCTTGAGCTTCGTTACACCAGATTTCCACTGGGCTTAAGCTTGGGTCCGCACTTGGCACTGCGCGCAGCTCTAGCTTGGCACCACGACCAGCATCATGCACTAGTTCCGGCAATGCGTTGGAAAGCCCACCTGCACCCACATCATGAATAGAGGTGATGGGGTTGCGCTCGCCTAACTCCCAGCAGCGATCAATAACCTCTTGGCAACGACGTTCGATTTCGGGGTTAGCGCGCTGTACAGAAGCGTAATCTAACTTAGCGCCCTCTTCCGTGGTATCCACTGAGGAGGCAGCGCCACCACCTAGCCCAATCAGCATGGCTGGGCCACCCAACACAATCACATGGGCACCTGCGGGCACTTCACCCTTTTCCACGTGTTGTTCACGAATATTCCCCATGCCCCCTGCAATCATAATGGGCTTGTGGTATCCCCTCACCTCTTCCCCATTAATACCTGGAGCTTTGAGCTCTAGGGTTCGAAAATACCCACACACATTCGGGCGTCCAAAAGCGTTATTAAAAGACGCACCGCCCTCGGGACCGCTTAACATCACATCATAGGCCGAGACAATTCCCTCGGGAGCGCCATAATCTTCCTCCCAAGGCTGTTCAAAACCAGGAATGCGGAGGTTAGACACAGAAAAGCCGGTGAGCCCCACTTTAGGCTTAGCGCCTCGGCCTGTGGCACCCTCATCACGAATTTCACCCCCCGCTCCTGTGGCCGCGCCGGGTACCGGTGCAATAGCTGTGGGGTGGTTATGGGTTTCCACCTTCATCACCAAGTGCACAGGTTCTAACACCTCGTGATACTCAGCAGAATCCGGGTGTGGGAAAAAACGCGGCGCAGCATAGCCTCGTGTGACTGCGGCGTTATCTTTATAAGCGGATAGCACTTCACCTGGATGGGTTTGGTGTGTATTGCGGATCATGCCGAATAAGCTTTTCTCCGCTTCTTCATCATCAATACGCCAGCTAGCGTTAAAAATTTTATGGCGGCAATGCTCTGAGTTCGCCTGGGCGAACATCATTAACTCCGCATCAGTGGGGTTGCGGCCTAACTCAGTGAAACGCGCTAGCAGGTAATCAATTTCATCCTCTGCTAAGGCCAGACCGAGCTCTTTGTTGGCATCCACCAGTGCCTGACGACCAGATTCCATCACAGGAATACGTGTTAAGGGGCCAGGCTCCCCCACCTGAAAATGAACCTCTGCTTGGGCTAAGCTCGCCAGCACATCTTGCGTCAAAGGATCCCGCAATGTCTCAATTACCGTTTGAAGATCCGCTCCCTCAACCAGCTGCACATGGTACGCCAAGCCACGTTCCACACGCTTAATTTGAGTTAAACCTAAATGATCACGGAAATAATCCGTTACCTGTGAAGACCAAGGGGTTTGTGTGCCCTTACGTGGCACTAGCACAATATCTCCATCCTCATTCCCGATTTCCACACCATCGCCTTGGCACAACAGGGAAGTTACCTGTCGGCGCTGTTCCGTATCGAGGGATTCAGCATCCACAAAATACACATAATTAGCTGTAATGGATTCCAACTGCGGCAGCTTTTCAAGCAGCTGTTGTTGGCGAAAGGTTGGGAGTGCAGAAGAACCAGGGAAAATGAACATAATTAAGCGCTTCCAGTTAGTCTCGGGAGGGATTTTGCAAGGCGATATAATACGTGTTTTTCACCAAAAACGCAGCAGATTTGTGGGAAAAAATTACACTGGCGCCATTGCTGCGCGAAGACATGCCTTATTGTTAGACATCTTCCCTTCCCCATCATGTAACATTTATTTACAATACGCCCATCCAAGCACAACACCTTCGCTATTGTACGCGAGAGGAAGGAGGCCGCATGGAAACATTCACTTCATCATCAACAATGCCACAGCGCTGCTTTGGTATTTTGCTTTCTTTAGCCTTTATTGCTCTCGTTGGCGTGCTTCCCTATGCGGCAACCCCCACAGCCTCTCAGCAACAAACGCCCTTAAATCGGCTCACCGAGTTACAAAAACAAGGCCAACTCACCTTAGGTTTATTAAAAACCACCGCTAGCTACCAAGAACGCCAGCACGATGCCGTGGGTTTTGATTATGAAGCCGCCCAAGCCTTAGCGGAGGATTTAGGCCTTTCTTTACAAGTGCGCCCCTATGACACCCCCACTGCCTTACGCCAAGCCTTAGAATCGGGGGAAGTAGATCTGATTTCCTCAGAGCTTAGCGCCCACACCTTGCACAGCGATGCCGTGCCTTATTACACCTTTGATTTGGTGGCTGTACTACCACGCCAAACTCAAGCCCCCTCTGCAGAGGATTTAACCTTACTAAAGGGCATTAAAAGTACCTTCGATCAAACTTTACCCAGCACACTAAACCCACTAACGGTGACACTGTTGCCTTCCGCCGCCCCCGAGGATGTATTACACGCCGTGGCACAAGGCCATTATGATTACGCCTTAATGAGCCAACAGCACTTTCAACGTTTAAGCCCCTTCTTTCCTGAATTAAAAGTTGGCCCCACCCTGCAGCACCAACCCATCGCTTGGCATGTGGCGCAACATAACCGCTTTGATAATGACGCCTTAGTCAGCTACTTAACCCACTTTGCCCAACAACAGCAGCAACATCTAGCACAGCTTGCAGAGCACCACTTCACCCCCACAGAGCGCTTTAACTTATATGCCTCACGGGCGTTCAAAGAACATTGGCAGCAGCGCCTACAACACTACAGTGATGATTTTCAGCGTGCGGGCCAAAAACACGGCTTCGATTGGCTGCTGCTTGCCGCCGTGGGTTACCAAGAATCCCACTGGGACCCTAATGCGGTGAGCCCCACGGGTGTGAAAGGGCTAATGATGCTCACACAACCCACGGCGCGCGAAATGGGAGTCACAGATAGAAGTGACCCCACCGCTAGTATTGATGGTGGCGCCGCCTACTTAGCGGGCATTCACCACCGCATGCCTGAAACCATAAACGAACCCGATAGAACCTGGATGGCCCTTGCGGCTTATAACGCCGGCTATGGCCACTTGCTCGATGCCCGTCGACTCACCGCGGAGCAAGGCGATAACCCAGACAGCTGGGCACAGGTGGCTAAACGTTTACCCTTACTCACCCAACCGGAATACTACCAACACGCCCGCTACGGTTATGCTCGCGGCGGCGCACAGGCAGTGTATTATGTGGAAGCAGTGCAGCATTACTACCAAGCCCTACTATGGGCAGAGCAGCACTGGGGCAACAATGCGCGCCTTATGGCGATGGCGCCTTAGCCTTACGCCGTTGCGCAAAAAACGCCCGCATTTGAGCAGCACACTCCTCAGCCAGCACACCACCCTGCACCCTTATGCGATGGTTATAAAAGCGTTGCTCAGGCAATTGTAATTGGCTTTCACACACTCCAGCCCGTGGCTCTGAAGCGCCATACACCACACGCCCTATGCGTGCATGCATAAGTGCACCAAAGCACATGGTGCAGGGCTCAATAGTCACGTATAAAGTGGCCCCGGAAAGCCGATAGTTTTGTACCACGCTGGCAGCTTGGCGCAGTGCCAATATTTCCGCATGGGCGCTTGGGTCTT
The DNA here is from genome assembly GCA_937943665.1 of uncultured Alcanivoracaceae bacterium. Lineage (GTDB taxonomy): Bacteria > Pseudomonadota > Gammaproteobacteria > Pseudomonadales > Alcanivoracaceae > CALEAR01. The sequence continues at coordinate 1,593 of CALEAR010000029.1, read as the reverse complement.
GCTGAGTAATGGGCTGATTATAGGCTTCACCCACGGCTCGCCCTTCCATCACCACCACGGCCCCCACGGGCACTTCACCGTTTTCTGCCGCCTGCCGCCCCAAGGCAAGGGCACGCCGCATCCAAAACTCATCCTCTTGCTGCATCTATTGCACCTAATTGCATTGATTGCTCTGCCTTCTTAAAAGGTTTTTTCATGTGGCATAAGCCATGCCGCATAGTATGATAGTGGCTTCGTTATCGCGCAGCACCTTTTGCTGCCTTAACCACAAATGATTCAAAGGACTCACATGACAACACTCGGCACCCCCTTAACCACAGATGCCATCAAAGTGATGCTGCTCGGCAGCGGCGAACTCGGTAAAGAAGTGACCATTGCATTGCAGCGCCTTGGCTGCGAAGTGATTGCCGTGGACCGCTACCCCAACGCGCCCGCCATGCAGGTGGCTCATCGCCACTATGTGATTTCCATGCTCGATGGCCCCGCCCTTGAGGCTCTGGTACGCCAAGAACAACCCCACTACATAGTGCCCGAAATCGAAGCCATTGCCACCGATGTGCTGGTAAAGCTCGAAGAGGAAGGCTTTCATGTGATTCCCACGGCCTTTGCCACCCGCACCACCATGAACCGCAAAGGCATTCGTCATTTAGCTGCCACCGAGCTAGGGCTTACCACCTCCCCCTTTCGCTTTGCCGCCAACCATGAGGAATACCTCGCCGCCGTGGAAGCAGTGGGCCTACCCTGCGTGGTAAAACCCATTATGTCCTCCTCGGGCAAGGGTCAAAGCATTATTCGCACCGCAGAGGAAGTGGAAGCCGCTTGGCAATACGCACAAACAGGCGGCCGCAGTGGCGAAGGCGAGGTAATTGTAGAAGGTTTAGTGGAATTTGATTACGAAATTACCCTGCTCACAGTACGCCACGAAGGCGGCACTTCCTTTTGTGCGCCCATTGGCCACCGCCAAGAAAAAGGCGATTATCGCGAATCTTGGCAGCCTCAACCCATGAGCGCTGTGGCACTGGAAAAAGCCCAAGACATGGCCGCAAAAATCACCAACGCATTAGGTGGCCGTGGCGTTTTTGGTGTGGAATTTTTCGTTAAAGATGACGAAGTGTATTTTAACGAAGTGTCCCCTCGCCCCCACGACACAGGCTTAGTAACGCTGATTTCACAAAACCTTTCCGAGTTTGAATTGCACGCCCGCGCCATTTTAGGCCTGCCCATTCCTTTCATTGAACAGCGCGGCCCCTCGGCTTCCTCGGTGATTATTACCGAAGGCAAAGGCACCAATATTAGCTTTAGCGGCCTTAACCAAGCCCTTGCCGAACCCGATACGGACATTCGTCTGTTCGGCAAACCCGATATTGATGGCGAGCGCCGCCTAGGTGTGGCTGTGGCTAAGGCGGAAAGCATCGAGGAAGCACGGGCCAAAGCCAAGCGAGCGAGCAGTGCGGTGAAGGTGGTTATTAAGGAGTAATGGTAGTGACCGCCAATTATTCCTTAGCCTTACTTCCATACACTCACTTGGAACTCATGCCTTCTTCAACCAAGCAAAGAAAACCTATGCGCAAAATAACAGCTCTCCTCGTAAGC
>CALEAR010000028.1 GCA_937943665.1 uncultured Alcanivoracaceae bacterium | reverse complement strand
ACCATTCCTGGCACTATTCCCGACCCAGGGTTGAGTTTGGCGGTGGTGACATTGGATTCCTTCCAACCCGATATTACCGCGTTAGGCGTTAAGTATGATTTGGGTGAATCCCGTATCGCGGCAACCCTAGAGTATCAAGCTTGGCAACGGCTTAATAAGGAATTAGAAAAAGACACCATCAAGGGCGATGCGGGTATTTATCCACAGGATATTGTGATCCCTCGCTTAGCAGTAGAGTTTGATCTCGACGATATCTTCACCCTTACCCTTGGGGCCGCTTATGAAAAGGCCGCATTGCATAAGGATTTACGCAGCACCCTTAACGTGAACTACCTTGATGCCAACAAAACCATCGCCGGCATCGGTTTGGCGGCTGAACTACCTAAAATCACGGGTATTGCGAAGCCCATCCGCCTCGATGTGGGGTATCAATACCACAATTTATCCAAACGTAATTTCGATCTTACTTCCACAGATCCAGCAACACCTGCTAACCCTTATGGTCGCGTACAAACTTCGGGCGATGTGCATGTGTTTTCTGGTTCTATCACGATGAAATTTTAGGAGGCTAAAATGAAAAAAATAATGATATTCGCCTCTGCGCTGGCTTTAATAGCCTGCGGCGGCAGTAAAGATGATTCGCAAACGCAAACTGAAAAGCAGTGGCGTTCCGAAAAACAAGCGGTGGTGTATAGCTACCCTACAGATGGCCAGTTAGAAGTGCCTAACAGCGCCCCCGTGGTGCTGAGCTTTAGTAGTGCCATTAGCGCAACCCACCCAGAGGAGCACATCACCGTTACCGCATCGAGCACAGGTGAGGCAGTGCCAGTGACAGCCAAACAAGTTGATAATGGCACCAGCCTAGTACTTACTCCTGAAAAGCGCTTTAACCCCCTCGAGGAATACCAAGTAGAAGTGGGTGCAATAAGCCTAGAAGAGGGAGTGAGTAAGCCGCTAACCTTGCGTTTTAATACGCGTGGCCTTGCGGAAGGTCCCGCTAAGTTAATGGCGCAAGAGCAGTTTGAGGTAGTGCGCCGCTTCCCCGATGGTACTGAACAGTTGCCTGTGGTGGATTTCTCAAGCTTTAGATACCAGTTTAGCCAGCCAATTGCCGTGGAAACAGCACGTTATGGCGAGCAAATCACCTTGCTTGATGCAAGTGGCTCAGTAGTAGAGGCTGAGGTGTTGGTACACGGAGCTTATTTAACCATAGATCCGAAAGAGGATTTACAGCCTAACACCCAGTACACGTTAGCGATTGATGGCTTACAAAGCACACAAGAGCAAAGCTACAGCGATAGTTGGAGCTTTACACCTAAAGACACCACCTC
>CALEAR010000027.1 GCA_937943665.1 uncultured Alcanivoracaceae bacterium | reverse complement strand
TAATACCGCTTTTTTGATGTTGCTGCCCATTTGAGTGACAGCGGATTCCTATTCAAGACACCTCTAACATAGATTTGGAGGTGTTTTTTTTTTATCAATATTAATATTTCAATATGCTTTATTAAGTTTCTAAAATATATCGGTATGTGGTTGTTTTTGTGGCAATTATTCTTATTTTTAAGAGCTTGTTTAAAGAGTGTGACGTTTTGGTTTTCTGATTGTGTAAAAAATCATCAAACTGGCTATTGACATAGGTCATGATTACACCTCAGAGTGGGAGGGCTACAAATAAATATATCAATATAACGAAACCAAATAAGGGGGAAAGTATATTGGTATATCAGATAAATAATTTTTATTGAAAGGAAGTAACATGCGTACCGATGTCCTTAACTCCATTCTTAGTGATTTAAACGGCTCTTCCACCGATATCGAAGCCTCTGCGGTGATTTCCACGGATGGTTTAATGATTGCAGCAGCATTACCCGCTGGCCTTGACCAAGATAGGGTTGGTGCTATGAGTGCTGCGGTTTTATCCCTGGGGGATCGTATTGCCTCTGAATTGGCTCGCGGTACTTTGGAGCAGGTATTAATTCGTGGTAACAAAGGTTATGTGCTATTGGTTCAAGCGGGGGAAGATGCCGTCTGCACCGTATTGGCTCGACCTGATGCTAAGCTCGGCTTGATCTTTTTAGATGTAAAGCGCGCGGCGGATGCTATCGCTAATACCTTATAAAAATAATAATTCTCAAGGGGTAAACCATGGAAATTAAAGATATTACTCCAGCGGATGTTTCTGGGGATTACGAAGAACACCACATTACCTTTTACGATGGCTCCAAGCGCACCGTATTGGTGGTGGATGAGGAAGTGCCTTATCCCGATGGCAGATTAATTGTTTCCGTTACTGATTTAGAAGGACGAATTACCGAATGTAATAAATCCTTTGTGGATATGTCTGCTTACAGCCGAGATGAGCTCATCGGTGCGCCACAGTGTATTTTGCGTCATCCTGATATTCCCTCCCATGTGTATGCTGATTTATGGGAAACCATTCAAGCGGGCAAAAAATGGCAAGGCTATATCAAAAACTTACGTAAAGACGGTCGCTATTACTGGGTGTTAGCCACCATTATTCCCACCGTCAGAAATGGCGAGATAGTGGGTTACGCTTCAGTGAGACGTAAGCCTTCACGCAAGAAAATAGATGCCTTTATTGCTGAGCATCTCGGTAATTAATGGATTGTTTTTCATAACATGTTGATGGGGTAAAAAATGACGCTAACAAATACAGTGAGCCCTGATTTCCCGCCGAGCCATATTGCAGGGTGGTATATTTTTAATACTTGGCTCCAAAACACCTTAAATGAACGTGTTCGCTTAGAACTTCATGACAGCTTTAGCCAGCAGCAGGAGGCAATTCAAGCGGATGCCGTGGACATGATTTACGCGAATCCCGCTGATGCAGCTGTATTAGTGCGTGAGAAGGGATTTGTGGGGGTGGCACGCCCCACTAACCGAGTGGATGAGGCGGTGATTGTGGTGGCAAAGGATAGCCCTGCTCAAGCAGTGGAAGATTTGCCCGAATCCTTAAAGGTGGCCATGACAGCGCAACCGGATGTGAGCACCATGGGGATGATTATGCTAGAGCCCGCTGATATTACACCGGATACGGTAACCAAAATCGAAAGAGATACTTATGCCTTAGTGGCTAAATCCTTGATGGACGGTGACGCCGATGTGGGGTTCTTCCTTAAGGACGCTTTTGAAAGCCTTTCTTCCTTCGTAAAAAGCCAGCTGAGAGTCTTGGTAACCAGTGATATTCAAGTGGTGCGTCACGGGCTAATGCTTGGGCCGCGAATGCAGCAACACAAGGAGGCCCTTCAAGCGGCTTTGCTCAGCATGCACGAAACGGAAAACGGTAAGGACATCTTAAGTGGCCTCGGCTTTGAAGCCTGGGAAGCACTCCACAGTGAAGATGTGGAGTTTATGATTGATCTAATGGAAACACTGACCGTTTAACTCTTAGGTATTTGTGCAATGCAAGCGTTGAAGGATCTTAACAATACCTTGGTGGCCCCTGCTTTTGGCTTTGATGAAGAAAAGGCCATTAAGCCCACAACTTGGGATTTTTCTGCAGCGCACAAATACCTCACCCATTTTGTGGCCCAATATCCACAGGCTTTGTTGCAACACGTGCAGCGGATCCATATGGCAGTAATGCTTAAAGACAGTGCAAAGGTGCATTCCGCCTTGTTGGATCTGTTTCTTGTGCTAGGCAAAAAAGGAAAAGCCATCCGAGCGGAAATGTTGGCCTTAGGAATGCCTTGGCTCTCAGAGCATGAGCAAGCGTTTTATTTTGCCCACTTGAATGAGGGGGTACAAGCTAGGCGCCAACATCCTGAAGCGCCTTATTCTGTATTGAGTTTAGGGTTAGAAGGCGAAATGGATGTAAGTGATGAAAATGCTCAAGCCACTGGCGCCAGCTTGTTATGGTGTGAGCTTGACTGGTCAGAGATAGCGTCGTTGTTAGAGGAACGGCTATGAGTCAAGGTACTTTTGCTGATCCCGTTCGCATATTGCTTTACGGATTTAATCAACGTAATGAATCCATGATGCGGCAGCTCTTTAGGGGAGCTCGCTGGCGGGATTGCACTGTGGTGGATGATGCCTCTGCGGATTTTGCTATTGTGGATCTGGATGGGCCAAGCCCAGAAAAAATATGGAGCGCATTTCGCAAAGCTTTTCCCACCTTATTCGCCTTGGTGGTTTCTATGCAGTTGCGCCATAAAGATAACGCTTTGTTTCTTCAGAAGCCCTTGAGTATGGAAAGGCTTCGCACCAGTGTGGATGAGATTAAAACCTACCTCAAACAAGAAAACTCACAAACACCAACAGACAAAGTGGAAACCACTGATGCGCCGGCACTCACTGCTTTGGATGCGGCCCATACCCTTGCCACTGAAGAGGATAGCCACCTGTTTGGGGATAAAACAGAGGTGTCTTTTGATGATAAGGTGGCCCTAGGCACGCGCATGTTTGATCCAGAAAAATACTTGTATGGCGAGCTAAGTAAAGCCATAGAGCAAAGCCGCGCCACGGGTAAGCCTTTGGAGATATCAGGGAGTTTGTATGGCAGGGTCTTGCCGGGTGCGATTCGCATTTTGCCCCAAGAAAACCTCGTGGAGCACACCTTGCGCGATATTATGATTCGTGCCATGAGCATTGTGAGGTTAGATTCAGGCCAGTTGGTGTTGCAAACCAAAGAGGCTTTTGCCCCTTTGCAGGGATCTGTGACGGTAAATTTAGATGCTTTCTTATGGGAGGTGGCGGTGGCCACATCTCGAGGGCGATTGTCCAAGGCCCTACGTATGCATGAGCCCTTAACACTGCAGCACTGGCCTAATATGACACAGTACTTGGAAGTGCCTTATAGCTTACAAATTTCATCGTTGTTGGTATCAAGTGCTTATACTGCACAGGAATTATGTGAACAGTTTGGCATTCCTCAACGATTTGTTTTTAGTTACTTAAGTGCTTTGAATGCCATTGGTATCCTTGTGTCTGGTTCAAGTAATAAAACAAGTCATACCACAAATGATAAACGACCTTTACGCCGTTTCTTCAATCGAATTTTAGAGCGGCTTAGTTTGGATACTGCCTCATGAAAGACAATGCACATTATAAAATTATTTTCACAGGACCAGTGGGTGCAGGTAAAACCACTGCCATTGCTGCACTCTCCGATGTGCCACCGGTGACCACTGAGCAAAAAGCCACCGATGAAACTGCCTCACGAAAGGAGCTCACCACCACCTCCTTAGATTACGGGATTATGCGATTGGAGAACGGGCAAAGTGTGCATTTGTATGGTACGCCTGGCCAGGAACGCTTTAATTTTATGTGGGAAATTCTCACGGAAGGTGGTATTGGCTTAGTGCTGCTTTTGGATGCGGCGCGAGAAAACCCTGAACAAGATATGGTGTTTTTTATAGAGGCGTTTCAGGAACTCATTAGTTCCACGGGGCTTGCCATTGGGCTTTCCCGTGTGGATTTGGTGGAGAATGCCGATGCCTTGCGCTTACGTTTAATAGAGGTGCTTAAGAGCCGCCAGCTTAACCCGCCTGTATTCTTTGTGGATGCAAGAAAAAAGGAGGATATTCAAACCCTCGTAAGAGCCATGCTGTACTCCATTGATCCGGGAATAACCCATGGATAATCGTACGCTTCAAGCCGATAAGTTCATTGCACTTACGCCGGCAGGCGCCTATGCGGTTTCTAGTCAGCCAAATGGTGGAGCAGGGTACCAGCTGTTGCTGAGTATATTATCTGAGCAAACCTCCCCTGAATTAACCGTGGAAAATTTAACTCGCTTAAGTGGGTTGCCAGCCGGTAAAGCATTAACCCTGCTGGCCCAGTTGCAATCAGCGGGTTTAGTGCAGGCACTAGAGGCACCTAAGAACTGCTCTACGGAAGCCTTAGAAACCTTGCTACCAAAGCTCACAGCACAATTAAGCGATGAAAACCTCGCCTTGTTATCAGATCCGCAAGGGTTTTATATGGCGAGAATTGGTTTTGAACATGAGGTGGCTGAGGAGCTCGCTGCTTTATCCACCAATCTTGCAGAAATTCATCATCGCCATCAACGCTTGTTTAGAGAGGCTCTGCAACTCCCCATTAACGGATGGTCTTTAACGGATCCTTCTGGTAATAGCGCCTTAGGTTTTTGGCCCTTGT